>JAIXSD010000435.1 GCA_027484885.1 Rubrivivax sp. | reverse complement strand
CTCATCCCTTCACCCCACTCGAAGTCGCCCCTTCGATGAAGTGCTTTTGTGCCAGGAAGAACACCGTCACCGAGGGCACCAGGGCCAGCACGGAGATGGCGATGACGCTGGCCCATTCGACCTCCTCGGTGGCGCCGATGCTCATCTTCAGCGCCAGCGAGACCGGGTACTTTTCGACCGTGGAGAGGTAGATCAGCGGGCCCATGAAATCGTTCATGGTCCAGATGAACTGGAAGACGATGACCGAGATGATGGCCGGCTTGAGCAGGGGCACGATGATGTGCCAGAGCAGCTGCAGGGCGTTGCAGCCGTCGATCTGCGCGGCCTCTTCCATGTCACGCGGGATGCCGCGCAGGAACTGCACCAGCATGAAGACGAAGAAGGTGTCGGTGGCGAAGGCCGAGGGCACGATCAGGGGCAGGTAGGAATCCAGCCAGCCGATCTCCTTGAACATCAGGTACTGCGGCAGGCGCAGGATGATGAGGGGCAGCATCATGGTGCCGACCATCACCGAGAACAGCAGCTTCTTGCCCCAGAACTCGAAACGGGCAAAGGCGTAGGCGACCAGCACGCAGGAAATCACCGTCACGATGATGCGCGGGATGGTGATCAGAAAGCTGTTCAGAAAGTAGGTGGCGAAGGTGTACTCGGTGCTGGTCTTCCAGCCTTTGGCGTAGGCGCCGAAATCGAAGCGGGCCGGCCAGAAGCCGATCTCGGTGTAGATCTCGGTGTTGCTCTTGAAGGAAGCGCCCACCAGCCAGAGCAGCGGGTAGAGCATGACGATGGCCACGGCGCCCAGGGCCAGATAGCGCAGCCAGGGCCGGCCGCGATCCCGCACCAGAACCAGTTCAGAGGCGCCGCTCATCGCTTGCTCTCCTTCTCACCGGCGTAGAACACCCAGTAGCGCGAGCTCCAGAAGGACAAGCCGCTCAAGGCCGCCACCAGGGCAAACAACACCCAGCTCAGCGCCGCGCCATAGCCCAGGTTGAAGAAGCGGAAGCTCTGGTCGTAGATGTAGAGCGCCAGCACATAGGTGGAGCTCAGCGGCCCGCCCTCGGTGATCATGTAGGGGCCGTTGAACTCCTGGAAGGCGTGCACCATCTGCATGATCATGTTGAAGAAGATCACCGGTGTAATCAGGGGCACGGTGATGCGGAAGAACTGCTGGCGCTTGCTGGCGCCGTCGCATTCGGCCGCCTCGTAGAGCGCGATCGGCACGTTCTGCAGCGCCGCCAGAAAGATCACCATGGCCGAGCCGAACTGCCAGGTGAAGAGCAGCACGATGGTCCACATCGAAAAATGCTCGTCGGCCAGCCAGGAGATCGGCTCGATGCCGAACTTGCCCAGGGCGATATTGACCAGGCCATGCTGGGAAAAGATGAAGCGCCAGAGCACGGCCACCGCGATCGAGCCGCCCAGGATGGAGGGCAGGTAAAAGGCCGAGCGGAAGAAGTTGATGCCGCGCATGCGGAAGTTCAGCACATGGGCGATGAAGAGCGCGAAGCCCACGCGCAGCGGCACGGCCAGCAGGGCGAACAGCAGGGTCACACCCAGCGATTTGCGGAACAGCGGGTCCTGCGTGGCCAGCTCGCGGTAGTTGTCCAGGCCGACGAACTCGGGCGGGTTGATGATGTCGTACTGCGTGAAGCTGAGCGCCAGGCTCATCACAAAGGGAAACAGCTTGAACAGCAGCACGCCCAGCACAAATGGCAGGACGAACAGAAAGCCCAGCTTCTTGTTCTCATACATACACCGTGTCTCCGGCGGTCTCGTCGTCTGTCGCGACGGTTGGGGAGCAGGGCGCAGCCGCGCCCTGCGGGTGGGTCCAGCTCAGCGGGCCAGCCAGCCGCCGTCCACGGCGACGGTATAACCGTTCACATAATCGGACGCTTTCGAGGCCAGGAACACCACCGGCCCGGCCAGATCCTCGGGCAGGCCCCAGCGGCCGGCCGGGATGCGCTCCAGGATGGCGGCGCTGCGGCCTTCGTCGGCGCGCAGCGGCGCGGTGTTGTTGGTGGCCATGTATCCGGGCGCGATTGCATTGACATTGATGCCGTGGTTGGCCCATTCATTGGCCATGGCCCGGGTGATGCCCATGACCGCGCTCTTGGACGCCGTGTAGGAGGGCACGCGCACGCCGCCCTGGTAGGACAGCATGGAGGCGACGTTGATGATCTTGCCGCCGCTGCCCTGGGCCATGAAGCAGCGCGCCACCGCTTGCGAGAAGAAGAACACCGACTTGAGGTTGAGGTCGATGACGTCGTCCCAGTCGGCTTCGCTGAACTTGATCGCGTCTTCGCGGCGGATGATGCCGGCGTTGTTGACCAGGATGTCGACGCGGCCGGTCAGGCTCTTGGCCTGGTTGAGCAGGCCGTCGATGCAGCCGATGTCGCTGAGGTTGGCGCGCAGGTCGAGGAAGCGGCGGCCGGTGGCTTCCACCTGGGCACGCGTGTCGGCGGGGTCGGTGACGTTGACGCCAACGATGTCAGCCCCGGCTTCGGCCAGCGCCACGGCCATGCCCTGGCCCAGGCCGGTGTTGCAGCCGGAGACGATGGCCACGCGGCCCTGCAGTTGAAATTGATCGAGGATCATGGGGTGCTTTCGTGTGAGGTGGCGTGGCGTTCAGCGCAGCGCAGTCATGGGCACATGGTCCATGTCCTTGAAGACCTGGTTCTCGCCCACCATGCCCCAGATGAAGGTGTAGGCCTGGGTGCCGACGCCAGAGTGGATGCTCCAGCTCGGGCTGATCACCGCCTCCTCGTTGCGCACCACCAGGTGCCGGGTCTGGCTGGGCTCGCCCATCATGTGGAAGACGGCGGCGTTCTCGTTCATGTCGAAGTAGAAGTACACCTCCATGCGCCGGTCGTGCGTGTGGCAGGGCATGGTGTTCCACAGGCTGCCGGGCTCCAGCTGGGTCATGCCCATCAGCAGCTGGCAGGTGGGCAGCACATCGGGCACCAGGAATTTGTAGATGGTGCGGCGGTTGCTGGTCTCGGGCGAGCCCAGGGTCTCGGGCGAGGCCTCGGCCAGGGTCACCTTGCGGTGCGGGTAGGCGGTGTGGGCCGGCGCGCAGTTGAAGTAAAGCTTGGCCGGTTGCGCCGGGTCCACGCTGCTGAAGGCCAGCTCGCGGGCGCCCTGGCCCACGTACAAGGCCTCGCGCGGGCCGATCTCGAAGACCTGCTCATCGACGCTGACGCGCGCCGCGCCGCCGATATTGATCAGGCCCAGTTCGCGGCGCTGCAGGAAGAAATCGGTGCCGGTGTGCTTGCCCAGCTCGGGCGCAAAGCGCACGGCCTGAGCGACCGGCATGATGCCGCCGACGATGATGCGGTCAATCTGGCTGTAGGTCAGCGTGGCCTGGTCGGGCTGGAACAGGTCATGGACCAGGAAATGGCGGCGCAGGCCCTCGGTGTCCAGGGTTCGTGCGTGCTCGCTGTGGATGGGTTGGCGGATGTCCATGTCTGGGGTCCTAGCGGTCGGGCGGGGGGGCCGGCGAAGCCGCGCGCGTCAGGCGGCGGTCGGGGTGCGGGGGGTTTGGCAAGCCCAGGCAGAAGGCCTGCAGCGCTGCGAATGGGTGCAAGCCTAACGCAGCTCAGGACTTTCCCGGAATTATGGTTTCTATTTAGTGAACCGCTGTTTCATTTATTTGACGGAGCGCTATAGTCTGAGCCATCGATGCGTGAAATAGCCGTTTGCGCCGCAGCAGGAGACCTCCCCGATGAGCACACCGTACTTCGACAACGCCAGCATCGCCTGGACCGAGCTGGGCGATGGCATCCGCCGCAAGATCGTGGGCCACACGCCGGAGCTGATGTCGGTGCTGGTGCAGTTCGACCAGGGCGCCATCGGCAGCGTCCATTCGCATGATGCGCATGACCAGATCGCCTTTGTGGTCAGCGGCTCTTTCGAGGCCGATGTGGCCGGCATCAAAAAGATTCTGCGCGTCGGTGATGCCTTCACCGCGCCGCGCCTGACCCCGCACGGTGTGGTGGCCCTGGAGGCCGGCAGCACCTTGCTCGACCAGTTTTCCCCGCCTCGGCAGGACTACCTCTAAAGAAAAAAGAGGTCAGCCCCCCTGCCACCGGAGGCGGCCGCACTGCAGCGGCCGCCCCGGCTCTCCCGATGTAGCGGTGCCCTGCGTGCGCCCTCCAAGCCAGAACCGAACCGGCCAAGCCGCACAGACGGCGCCGGATCGTGCGAAACCCGCATCAGAGCGTCAGCCGGCCCCGACCGAGCGACGCCGCCCCAAACCATTGGAGACAAGCCATGACCTCGCGCCCCGCCTCGCCGCAGACGCCCCGATTCACCTGCCGCCGCAGCCTGCTCTCGCTCGCCTCGCTGGCGGCCCTGAGCACCCTGGCCGCTGGCGCCCAGGCGCAGAGCGCGCCGCCGCCGGCCGCCCCCGCCGCTCAGTCTGCCGAACAGCCCGCCAAGGCCAATCTCGAGACCGTCACCGTCACCGGCCTGCGTGCCTCGCTGGAAAGTGCGCTGCGCGCCAAGCGCGATGACAACAGCATCGTCGATGTCATCAAGGCCGAGGACATGGGCAAGTTCCCCGACACCAACCTGGCCGAATCGCTGCAGCGCGTGCCCGGTGTGGTGATCGACCGCGACGCCGGCGAGGGCCGCAACATCACCGTGCGCGGCCTGGGCCAGGATTTCACCCGCGTGCGCATCAACGGCATCGAGGGTTTGGCCACCACCGGCGGCACCGACAGCTCGGGCGGCGCCAACCGCTCACGCGGCTTTGACTTCAATGTCTTCGCCTCCGAGCTGTTCAACTCGCTGACCGTGCGCAAGAGCAGTTCCGCCGATGTGGACGAAGGCTCGCTAGGCGCCACGGTGGACCTGCAAACCACCCGGCCCTTCGACCTGAAGGGCTTCACCGGCATGGTGTCGCTGAAAGGCGGCTACAACGACCTGTCCGGCAAGACCACACCGCGCGCCGCCTTCCTGCTCTCCAACACCTTTGCCGACAAGAAGCTGGGCGTGCTGATCTCGGGCGCCTACTCGCAGCGCAAGGTGCTGGAAGAAGGCTTCAGCACCGTGCGCTGGGACAACGGCCCCTCCTCGGGCGGTTGGTGCGCCCCGCAGGGCGTGACGCCGGCCAACCCGACGAACTCGACCGCCACCACCTGCGGCCCGGCCGCCCAGGGCGTGCTGCGCCTGCCCAACACCGCGGCCAATATCGCGACCTACAACGAAGCCAGCAAGGCCGAGAACTTCCACCCGCGCCTGCCGCGCTACGGCCGCCTGACCCATGACCAGGACCGCCTGGGTGTGACCGCCGCCGTGCAGTTCAAGCCGGCCGATGGCACCTTGCTGACCCTGGACCTGCTCTACTCCAAGCTCGACGCCACCCGCCAGGAAGACTTCCTGGAAGTGATCTCCTTCAGCCGCAACGCCGGCCAGGGCGGCAAGCCGCAGACCAGCGTGGTCTCGGCAAGCTATGCGCCCAACGGCGCGCTGATCAAGGGCGTGTTCAACGGCGTTGATGTGCGCGCCGAGTCGCGCTTTGACGAGCTCTCCACCACCTTCACCCAGCCCACCCTGACCCTGGAGCAGGACTTTGGCGACCATGTGCGCCTGACCGCCCGCGCCGGCCGCGCCACCAGCAAGTTCCGCAATCCGGTGCAGACCACCACCACCCTGGATGCGCTCAATGTCAATGGTTACGGCATCGACTTCAGCGCCGATGACCGCGCCCCGGCCATCAGCTACCCCTTCGACCCGACCCAGGCCGGCGGTGCCCTGACCCTGGTCGGTGTGCCCGTCGCCACCAGCGGCACCCAGGCCGGCACCATCGCCAACACCACCAGCAGCGAAATCCGCATCCGCCCGCAAGGCGCCAGCAACACCAACGATGTGTTTCACCTGGACCTGGCCTGGGACGTGATGCCCAACAAGCTCATGCTCAAGGGCGGGGTGGACTACAAGAAGTACAGCTTCGACTCCTACGAGTTCCGCCGCGTCAACCAGAACGACACCATCTTCCCGGTGCCTGCTGGCAGCACGGTGGCCAGCCTGACGACCAGCCTCAGCGGCTTCGGCAAGGGCCAGAACCTGCCCACCGGCACGGCCACCAGCTGGGTCATCCCCAACCTGGCCGCCATCGCCCAGGCCTACGACATCTATTGCAACTGCATCAAGAGCGGCCCGGCCGGCGGCCCCGGTGACTTCACGCTCTCGTCCATCACCAACGGCAATGCGCGCGGCAACAACCGCAGCGTCACCGAGCAGGACGAGGCGGCCTTCTTCCAGCTGGACTTCAACACCCGCCTGGGCGACATCCCGGTGCGCGGCAATATCGGCACCCGCTATGTCAAGACCAAGCTGGCGGCCACCGGCTACCAGGCCACCGGCGGCGGCACCGCTGTGACGGTGGACCATGTCTACGACGACCTGCTGCCCGCCGCCAACCTGGCCGCCACGCTGAGCAAGGATGTGATCGTGCGCTTCGCCGCGGCCAAGGTCATGGCCCGGCCTCAGCTGGGCAATCTGAGCCCGGGCGGCACCATCTCCACCACCGGCACCTTGTCGGTCACCAGCGGCAACCCGCTGCTCAAGCCCTTCCGTGCCACCACTTTTGATTCCAGCATCGAGTGGTACTTCGCCAAGAACGCCTTCCTGGGCCTGGGCCTGTTCCAGAAGAACATCAGCACCTACATCCAGAGCATCCGCAACAACGTCCCGTTCAAGCAGACCGGCCTGCCCATGAGCCTGCTGCCGAGCAACTTCACCGGCGACGAGGTGTTCCAGGTCACCGCCCCGATCAACACCGACGGCGGCAAGCTGCAGGGCTTCGAGCTCAACTACCAGCAGCCCTTCAGCTTCCTGCCCGGCTGGGGCAAGAACTTCGGCGCCCTGCTGAACTACACCTATGTGAAGAGCAAGATCGAGTACGTGGTCTCGCCCACCAGCACGGCCACCATCACCGACGACTTGATCAACCTCTCGCCCAAGTCCTGGAACGCCACGCTCTACTACGACGACGGCGCCTTCAGCGCCCGCATCTCGGGCTCGCAGCGCTCCGGCTTCGTCACCCGCGTGCCGGGCCAGAACAACAACGATGTCGAGGGCAAGAACAAGACCTTCAACGTCGATGTGTCGCTGAGCTACAAGGTCAATGACAAGCTGGAAGTGACTCTGGAAGGCGTCAACCTGACCAACCAGGCCAACGACCAGTTCATCAGCCGGGCGCGCGACAGCGTGGTGGTCAACAACGTCACCGGCCGCGAGCTGATGGCCGGCTTCCGCTACCGCTTCTGAGCTGGCGATGCGCCAGATCTGGGGACTGGGGCTGCTGGCGCTGGCCAGCGGCCACGCGTGGAGCGAGTCAGGGGCGCCGGTCGCGCCCCAGGCCCGCGTGGTCCTGGTGGGTGATTCCACCCTGGCCACGCGCAGCGGCTATGGCGACGCCTTGTGCGCCCGCTTCACCAGCTCGGCGCTGCAATGCCTGAACCTGGCGCGCGGCGGCCGCAGCAGTGCCAGCTACCGGGTCGAGGGCCTGTGGGATGCCCTGCGTGAGCGCCTGCGCCAGGAACCGTTGCGGCCGACCTGGGTCTTGATCCAGTTCGGCCACAACGACCAGCCGGGCAAGCCCGGCCGCTCCACCGATCTGGCGACCGAGTTCCCCGTCAACCTGGCTCGTTACTTGAGCGAGCTGCGCGAGCTGGGCGCCACGCCGGTGCTGCTGACCCCCTTGACCCGGCGCAGCTTCCGCGAGGGCCAGCTGCTCAATGAGTTGCGGCCCTGGGCCGAGGCCACGCTGCGGGTGGCGGCCGAGGCCACGCCGCCCGTCGCCGCCATCGATCTCAATGCCCTGAGCCACGCCCTGGTGCAGGCCATGGGCGAGGACGAGGCCGACCGCCTGGCCATGGCGCCCAAGCCGAGTGCCGCCGAGCCGGTGGCCGCGGCCGCCTCGGCGGAGCGTGCGGGCGCTGCCAAGAGTGCGTTTGATCGCACCCATGTGGGCGAGCGCGGCGCACAGCTGTTCTCAGCCCTGGTGTTCAAAGAGCTGCTGCGCGTGCAGCCGGCCCTGCGTGCCTATGCCTTGAGCCCTGCCGCGGGCGATTGAAAGGCCGTGGACGCCGGCGCAGGCAGGCAGCCCAGGCCACGCAGGCTCTGCGCCACCGCCTCGTCGAGCGGCGTGTGCGGCTCCTCGCCGAGCAAGGCGCGCAGCCGGGCATTGCTCATGCGCACCGGCTGGCGCCAGAGGTAGCGCATCTCCTGCATCTCGCGCACCGTGGCCTTGAACGGCACCAGCAGGCGCATCAGCCACCAGGGAAAAGCGCGAAGCCGCGGCTGCGGCAGGCCGTGCTGAGTCATCACCCGCTGGATGGCCTGTCCCATCTGGCGCCCATCGGCATCCCAGTGGCCGGCCATGTGGAAGCTGGCAAACGCCGGCAGCTCGGCGCGCCGCTGCACCAGGGCCACCATGGTGCGCGCCACATCGGGCAGAAAAGCCCACTGGTGGCCGACACCCGGCGTGGCCGGCAGCAGCACGCGCGCGGGCGGCCGGCCGGGCTGGATCAGGCCCTGCGAAAACCAGCTGTTGCCCGGCTGCGGGCCGAAGAAATCACCGGCGCGCACGATCAGCACCTGGCAGGGGCGCTCGGCGGATTCGCTCGCGGCTTCTCGCAAGCGCCGCTCCATCTCCACGCGGATCGCGCCCTTGCGGCTGGGCGGCTGCTGTGATGCGTCTTCGCGCAGCGGCATCGGCGCGTCCGGCGCGTAGTTGTAGACCGTGCCGGGCAGCAGCAGGCAGGCGCCCTGCTCGCGCGCCGCGGCGATGCTGTGCTCCAGCATGGGCAGCACCAGCTCGGCCCAGCGCAGGTAGCCGGGCGGGTTGACGGCGTGCACGATCAGCTGGCAGCTCTGGGCGGCCTGGTGCACGGCCGCGCCGTCCAGCGCATCGCCGCGCTGCCAGGCGATGCCGCAGCGGGCCTGGGCCTCGCTGGGCGGCTCGCGCTTGAGGCCGCGCACCTGCCAGCCGGCGACCAGCAGCTGGCGAGCGACTTCGCCGCCAATGCCGCCGCTGGCGCCGAGGACCAGGGCGATGCCGGGGGTGGAGGAAAGAGAGACGGAGTTGGGTGTGGTGTTCATGGCTGCCAGTCTCGGCCGCCCGAGCCCCGCGCGGAACTGCCGACGATGTGCCAGCGGCTATACAGTTCTGCATGGATTCCAAGAACAAAGATCTCGACAACAAACCCGGCAAGGACATAGGCTGGGAGCTCTACCGCACCTTTCTCGGCGTGCTGCAAGAGGGCTCGCAGTCAGGCGCCGCGCGGGCCCTGGGCCTGGCCCAACCGACCGTGGGCCGGCATATCGAGGCGCTGGAGCAGGCCCTGGGCCTGCCGCTTTTCACCCGCTCGCAGCAAGGCCTCTTGCCGACCGAGGCGGCGCTGACCTTGCGCGAAGGCGCCGAGGCCATGGCCCATCAGGCGGCGTCGCTGCAGCGTTTGGCCCAGGAGCGCCAGCTCGGCGCCCAGGGCCAGCTGCGCGGCGTGGTGCGGGTGACGGCCAGCGAGGTCATGGGCGTGGAGGTGCTGCCGCCCATCCTGGCCCGGCTGGCGCAGGAGGAGCCCGGCCTGGTGGTCGAGCTGGTGCTGAGCAACCGCCTGCAAGACCTGCTGCAGCGCGAGGCCGACATTGCCGTGCGCATGACGGCCCCCACGCAGGAGCAGCTGATTGCACGCCGCCTGGGCATGGTGGAGCTGGGACTGTTCGCCCGCAGCGACTACTTGGACCGCGCCGGCCGCCCGGCCACGCTGGAGGATCTGGCTGCGCACCGCCTGGTCGGCTATGACCAGGAGACGCCCTTCATCCGCGCCGCCCGCCAGGGCTTCCCGAGCTGGCGCCGCGAGGCCTTTGCCCTGCGCAGTGACAGCGATCTGGCCCAGCTGGCCTTGTTGCGCGCGGGTGCCGGCATCGGCGTTTGCCAGGTCGCGCTGGCGCGGCGCAGCCCGGCGCTGGAGCGCGTGCTGCCCGAGCAGCTCAGCCTGCAGCTGGACACCTGGCTGGCCATGCACGAAGACCTGCGCCAGAGCCTGGCTTGCAAACGCGTGTTCGAGGCCCTGGCCGAGGGCTTGAGCGAAATGATGGTGGCCCCGGCCTGAGCGGGCGGCGCCAAATCGCGGAAAATGCTGGCATCCAGCCCCGCCCCGGGGCCTTTTGTTTTTTTGACGATTGCTGCCGCCATGACTGACTCCGCCGCCTCTACCGCTGCCCCCACCGACCGCCCCGCCATCCCCGACCACCTGTCGATCGACCCGCGCAGCCCGCACCACGATGCCGCCGTGTTCCAGCACGACATCGGCATCCGCCTGAACGGCAAGGAGCGCTTCGATGTGGCCGAGTACTGCATCAGCGAAGGCTGGGTCAAGGTGCCGGCTGGCCGCACCGTGGACCGCAAGGGCAACCCGGTGATGATCAAGCTCAAGGGCACGGTGGAAGCCTTCTACCGCTGAAGCTCCGTCCGCGCCTGTCACTGCCAGGCCGCGCGCCGCCCGCATGCTGGACTCCGCGTATTTTTCAGCCGCGCAGATTTTTGGTTATGTCGCGTTTGCCTGCGGCGTGGCCTGTTTCGCGCAGACCGACGACCGCCGCTTCAAGGTCTTCATGGCCCTGGAGTGTTTTGCGTACGTGCTGCACTTCTGGCTGCTCGGCCAGCCCACGGCCGTGGCCAGCAGCCTGGTTTCCCTGGGCCGCTCGCTGGCCTCGCTGCGCAGCCGCTCGCCCTGGGTGGGCCTGGCCTTCATCGGCCTGAGTGCGGGCCTGGGCCTGTGGCTGCAGCAGGGCTGGCTCTCGCTGTTGCCGATTGCGGCTTCCTGCATCGGCACGACGGCGTTGTTTTTCTTGAGCGGGCTGCGCATGCGCCTGCTGATGCTGCTGGGCACCTTGCTTTGGTTGGTCAACAACCTGGTGGTGGGCTCGGTGGGCGGCAGCTTGCTCGAAGCCACCATCGCCCTGACCAACAGCTGGACGCTGTGGCGGCTTTGGCGTCGCCCGCCGGAGGCCGCCCAGGCCGTGTGAGTTTCTGGGCGTCGATCCGCTTCAGCGCCCGCGGCGGAACAGCGAGGCCCAGCCGGCGCGCGGGCTCATGTCATCCAGATTCCAAGCCTCGGGCTGGAAGGCCTGCTGGCTGGGCGCGTAGCGCGGGTAGCCGCTGGCATTCTGCAGCTCGCTGTCGATGATCTGGCCACGACCTTCGGCCACATCGGAGAGCAGCTTGAAATCAATCGGGTCGCGGTCCCAGGGCCGGGCGCCCACGGCCAGGGGCAGCTCCGCCTCCAGGCGCTGCGCCGGCAGGATGCGGCTCAGCGGCAAATCGGCCGGCAGCTCGGGCGCCTTCAGCTGCAGGATGCGCGCCTGGCCGGCGCTGTAGATGCCGGTCTGGGCCACGGCGGCACCGTACTCGTCCACCGCCAGGTTGTCGTGCAGGAACAGCGCCACATCGCCGTGGCCGCCGAGTGCGAACAGCGGTGTGTTGGGCCGCGTGTCCGGGCCCTGGCGGTAGGCATTGCCGATCAGGCTGATGCGGCCGGTCTGCCAGGGGTGGGGCGCCCACTCGTGCGCGACCAGGTTGTAGTGCACCGCCTTGTT
>JAIXSD010000496.1 GCA_027484885.1 Rubrivivax sp. | reverse complement strand
CTGGTGGAGCAAAACGCCAGCCGAGCGCTGCAACTGGCCAACCGAGGCTATGTGATGGAGTCGGGCCTGGTGACGATGACGGGCGAGGGGCAGTCCTTGCTGAATGACCCCAAGGTGCGCGCGGCGTATCTGGGGGAATGAGCCGAAAGGGAGGCGGGGACTTTTTGCCTCGACCCGAGCACAAAAAAAGGAGACCGCGAGGTCTCCTTTTTTGTTTGTCTGGGCCTGTGGAACAGGCCGTGTGAGCGACCCTTACTTGACGCGCTTCTTGGCGCTGGCCTTGGCCACCGGGGCCGGCGGCGGGGTTTGCGGCTCGCTCGGGGTGATGCCGATGCCGCCTTCGGTCAGGGGCTCGTTCACCTGGGCCATGGCCACTTGCTCGGCATGCTGGCAGCCGTCCACCAGGCGCTGGCCGATGCGGGTGTTCATCAGCATGGACTTGGCCGGGATCTGCAGCCAGACCACGCCGGCCTGCTTGTCTTCCAGGCGAACGGCACCGGTGGTGGTGGGCTCGGGCGCCATGTTGTAGACGGTCTGGCCGAACTGCAGGCGGAAGCGGCCGGGCTTCTCGGGATGCGGTGTCACCGAGACCTTGTGCTTGAACTCGCAGCTGGCCTCGCCGGCATGCACCTGCGGGGCCACGGCCATTTGCTCTTCGCTCAGCGGGCTGTTGTCCTCGACGGCTGCCACCGGCGCGGGCGCGGCCGGCTTGATCTTTGCGGCCAGGCGGTTGCGTGGCTTGGCGCTTTCAACGGCGGCAGACCAGGCCGAGCTGCTGAGCAGGGCCAGCGCGCAGACCATGACGGTGGATTTCAGGGAGGTGTGAATCATGAAGAGGCTCTCAAGCAGGAGGGATGTGCGCTGCAGCGCTGGCATCTGAATGGCACTATTGTCGCTCCGTGATTCGTGCCCGCGGGTAATCGTTTGCCAGCAATTGCAAGCGGCCGTTGCGCGCAGCGCACTCAAGCGAATGGCGGTTCACTCGCCGCTGAAATAGGCCAGGCGCGCTTCGGCGGGCAGGGGCTGGCCGGTCGCGTGGGCACGCTCCAGCAGATGCCAGAAAAAGCGGTAGCTGGCGCGGTCGTGCAGCACATCGCGGTGCTGGATGGGCGCCCACCGGGCGGCTTGGGCGGCCTGGATGATCTCCAGCGCTTCATCCACCTCGGCGGCGCTGGGTGCGAAGGCATCGAGGATGGGTTGAATCTGATTCGGGTGGATGCTCCACATGCGGGTGTAGCCGAACTCGCGCGCGGCGCGGGTGGCAGCCGCTTGCAGGGCGGCGCTGTTCTTGAACTCGGTCACCACGCAGTGCGAGGGGGTCTTGGCATGGGCATGGGCTGCCGCTGAGATTTCCAGTTTGGCGCGGGCGACCAGCGGGTGGCTGAATTGGCCTTCGGCCGTCAGCGCATGGCGCGGAATGGCGCCGCGGTGGGCGGAGACGAAATCCATCAGGCCGAAAGACAGGGACTCGATGCGCGGGTGGGCGGCGATCAGCATCACATCGCGCAGCGCGCCATGGGTTTCGATCAAGGTGTGCAGGGGCAGGGGCTTTTGCGTGCCGTGGCGTTGCAAGCACTCGTCGATGAAGGCGCAGGCGCGCGCCAGTTCCTCGGCGCTGCGCGGCTTGGGGATCATCAGAAAGGCCAGGCGCTCGCCGGCCCCGGCGATCAAGCCGTCGACATCGGCCTCGAAGCTCGGGTGATCGAAGGGGTGGACGCGCGCGCCGACGCGACCATGGCGGTTGTGCGCGCTCTGCAGCAGCTCCTTGACCAACTGCACATGCTCGGCCTCGCCGCCGATGGGGGCGCCGTCTTCGCAATCGAGGGTGATGTCGAAGACCGGGCCCATCTCGGCCTGTAACTCCAGACTTTTGCGCATGCGCACTTCGACGCCGCAGTAGTGGTCAACCACGGGCAACACGTTGGCAGCGTCGCCGTCTTCAAACAAGGCCAGTTTGGGGTGCAGGGCGGGCAAGGGGCTCATGATGCATGCAGGAGGAAGAAGGTTTGCGGCGCTGACAGGGTGGGCTTAAAAACAAATCGGGCCGGCATGAATGCCATGCCGGCCCGATTTTCAACGCGTTTGCTGCGCCCGCCACCGAGGCGTGGGCGCAGTCTGCATCACAGCAGGTGCTTGACGCCGTCTTGTTCGCCTTGCAGCTCGGCAAGGGTGATGTTGATGCGCTCTTGCGAGAAGGCATCGATTTCCAGGCCTTCGACGATCTTGTACTCGCCGCCAGCGGTGGTCACCGGGAAGCCGAACACGACGCCGGCGGGGATGCCGTATTCGCCGCTTGAAGGCACGCCCATGGTCACCCATTCGCCGTTCGAGCCCAGGGCCCAGTCGCGCATGTGGTCGATGGCAGCGTTGGCAGCCGAGGCGGCCGAGGACAGGCCGCGAGCGGCAATGATGGCGGCGCCGCGCTTGCCCACGGTGGGCAGGAAGGTGTCCGCGTTCCAGACCTGGTCGTTGACCAGATCCTTGATCGACTGGCCATTGGTGGTGGCGAAGCGGTAGTCGGCGTACATCGTGGGCGAGTGGTTGCCCCAAACGGTCAGCTTCTTGATGTCACCGACCTTGGTGCCGGTCTTGGCAGCCAGCTGCGAAGCAGCGCGGTTGTGATCCAGGCGCAGCATGGCGGTGAAGTTCTTGGCCGGCAGGTCCGGGGCCGACTTCATGGCGATGTAGGCATTGGTGTTGGCCGGGTTGCCGACCACCAGCACCTTGACATTGCGCGAGGCGACGGCGTTCAGGGCCTTGCCTTGGGCAGTGAAGATCTGGGCGTTGGCGGCCAGCAGGTCGGCGCGCTCCATGCCGGGGCCGCGGGGGCGGGCGCCGACCAGCAGGGCGTAGTCGGTGTCCTTGAAGGCTTGCAGCGGGTCGCTGTGGGCCTCAACGCCGGCCAGCAGCGGGAAGGCGCAGTCTTCCAGCTCCATGATCACGCCCTTCAGTGCGTTCTGGGCCTTCTCGTCCGGGATTTCCAGCAATTGCAGGATGACGGGCTGGTCCTTGCCCAGCATTTCGCCAGAGGCGATGCGGAACAGCAGGGCATAGCCAATTTGGCCGGCAGCGCCGGTGACGGCAACGCGAACGGGGGTCTTGCTCATGGAGTGGCTCCGAAGGTTTGAATGAGAAAGGAATCGATCGATCGGTACGACAGCGTGTTCGGCTTGGCCGATCCGGATACCGCAGGTCTGCGGGGCACGGGCAGGGCGCAAGAAGTGCGCGGCAAGTGTAGGCCAGTCTTCGGGCAATCCCCTAGTCCCGGCGGCGCGCGCCGCTCAAATGCTGCTGCGAATTTGTGCAATTATGGCGAAAATCTGACAGTCTTCTGTCTTATATAAGACTGGAGTGCTGGGTCATGGCGGTGGCGATGGACTTTTGCGCTGCGCTTGTGCTGCAATGCCGCCCATGCCGAATCTGCCACCCTCGTCGCTGCCGCGAGCTGCGCCTGCCGTCGCCCCTGAGCGCTCGGGGGCGGTGCTGCCTTCGGCATCGGC
This sequence comes from Rubrivivax sp., assembly GCA_027484885.1. Taxonomy (GTDB): domain Bacteria; phylum Pseudomonadota; class Gammaproteobacteria; order Burkholderiales; family Burkholderiaceae_C; genus Paucibacter_A. The sequence continues at coordinate 3,205 of JAIXSD010000496.1, read as the reverse complement.
GGCGTCCGGTGCAGTGACGAGCGCTTCGGCCGCCTTGCTCTCCAGCACTTCGTCCGCCGAGAGCCCCTCCTTCAGCCCGCTGTACCGCCAGATCAAAGGCCTGATCATTGCCCGCTTGCAGGCGGGGGAGTGGAAGGCCGGGGAGTCCATTCCCAGCGAGCTGGAGTTGGCCGCGCGCTTTGGCGTCAGCCAGGGCACGGTGCGCAAGGCGATCGATGAGATGTCGGCCGAAAATCTGCTGGTGCGTCGCCAGGGCAAGGGCACGTTTGTGGCCACCCATGCCGAGCAAAAGCAGCAGTACCGTTTTTTGCGCCTGATGCCGGACGAGGGCAGCGAGTCCCTGGGCAGGCAGTTGCTGGATTGCCGGCGGCTGCGCGCGCCCGCCGCGATTGCACGGCAGCTGCAGCTGCGCACCGGCGACCCCATGGTTGAGGTGCGCCGCCTGCTGCACAGCAAGGGCGAGCCGGTGGTGCTGGACGACATCTGGCTGCCGGGGCAGTTGTTCAAGGGCTTGAGCACCGAGCTACTGAATCAACACCGCGGGCCGTTTTACGGCCTGTTTGAGGTGGAGTTCGGCGTGCACATGATCCGTGCTCAAGAAAAGATCCGGGCCGTGGCGGCCGATGCCGAAACGGCGGCCTTGTTGCAGGTGGAGGTCGGGTCGCCGCTGCTCAGCGTCGAGCGCCTGTCATTCACCTATGGGGATAAACCGGTAGAGTTGCGCCGCGGGCTCTACAACACCGCTTCGCACTTCTACCGCAATGAGCTGAACTGAGTCTTGCAGCACCGAATAGCCACTCGCTGCGTTGTGTTCGGCGCACGGCTTTCACCGGCCTCTGTGCTGCATTGCAATAAACTCCCGTGGTTTCACGTTGATTACAAAGGTTGGGTATGACAGACGCCACCAATTCAAGAGCAAAAAATCGACCGGTCTATCGCAATATCCATGTGACCGAGATCATTTCCTACCGTCTGCCGCCTGCCGGCATCGTGTCCATCCTGCACCGCATCAGCGGTCTGCTGATGTTCCTGCTGCTGCCTTTCATCATCTGGATGTTTGACACCAGCGTCAGCTCGGAAATCTCCTACGAGAGCTTCACCAACGCCTTCGTCGCCGGCATCGGTTTTGTGCCTGCCTGGTTCGTCAAACTGACCGTGCTGGGCCTGATCTGGGGCTATCTGCACCACTTCATCGCTGGCGTGCGCCACCTGTGGATGGACGCCACCCACAGCGTGAGCAAAGAGCAAGGTCACAGCTCGGCCGTCATCACCTTGGCCTTGAGCGTGCTGCTGACCCTGTTGCTGGGCGCCAAGCTGTTCGGTCTGTACTGATCGGCCTTCGAGAAAGAAGAGACAAACAATGAGTACTTTTGGCTCCAAACGCATCGTTGTCGGTGCGCACTATGGTTTGCGTGACTGGCTGGCACAGCGTGTCACGGCCGTCCTGATGGCTTTGTTCACGGTGGTTCTGCTGGCGCAGTTCCTGATGCCTGGTGAACTTGGCTATGACCGCTGGGCGGGCATCTTCTCGCAGCAGTGGATGAAGGTCCTGACCTTTGTGTTGATCATTTCGCTGGCCTACCACGCGTGGGTCGGTGTTCGGGATATCTGGATGGACTATGTGAAGTCGGTCGCGCTGCGCCTGACTCTGCAGGTGTTCACGCTGGTGTGGTTGGTGGGTTGCGCCGGCTGGGCGATCCAAGTGCTGTGGAGACTGTGATGACGGTGGCGAACAACAAGACAATTCCTAAGCGCAAGTTTGATGTGGTCATCGTCGGAGCCGGTGGCTCGGGCATGCGCGCATCCTTGCAGCTCTCTTTGGCCGGCCTGAATGTGGCGGTGCTGTCCAAAGTCTTCCCGACTCGCTCGCACACCGTGGCCGCCCAGGGCGGCGTCAGCGCCTCGCTGGGCAATATGAGCGAGGACAACTGGCACTATCACTTCTTCGACACCGTCAAGGGTTCGGACTGGCTGGGTGACCAGGACGCCATCGAGTTCATGTGTCGCGAAGCGCCCAAGGTCGTGTACGAGCTCGAACACTTCGGCATGCCCTTCGACCGCAATGCCGACGGCACCATCTACCAGCGTCCTTTCGGTGGCCACACCGCCAACTATGGCGAAAAGCCGGTGCAACGCGCTTGCGCGGCCGCTGACCGCACCGGTCATGCCATGCTGCACACCCTGTACCAGCAGAACGTCAAGGCCAAGACCCAGTTCTTCGTCGAGTGGATGGCTCTGGACCTGATCAAGGACGCCGAAGGCGATGTGGTCGGTGTGACCGCGCTGGAAATGGAAACCGGCGAGCTGCACATCCTGGAAGCCAAGACCGTGCTGCTGGCCACCGGCGGTGCCGGTCGCATCTTCGCGGCCTCGACCAATGCTTTCATCAACACCGGCGACGGCTTGGGCATGGCGGCGCGCGCCGGCATCCCGCTGGAAGACATGGAGTTCTGGCAGTTCCACCCGACCGGCGTGGCCGGCGCGGGCGTGCTGCTGACCGAAGGCTGCCGCGGCGAAGGCGCGATCCTGCGCAACTGCAATGGTGAGCGCTTCATGGAGCGCTATGCGCCGACCCTGAAAGACCTGGCGCCGCGCGACTTCGTGTCCCGCTGCATGGACCAGGAGATCAAGGAAGGTCGCGGCTGCGGTCCCAACAAGGACTACATCCAGCTGGACATGACCCACCTGGGCGCTGAGACCATCATGAAGCGCCTGCCCTCGGTGTTCGAGATCGGCCACAACTTCGCCAACGTCGACATCACCAAGGAGCCGATCCCGGTGGTGCCGACCATCCATTACCAGATGGGTGGCATCCCGACCAATATCTACGGTCAGGTCGTGGCGCCCAAGGATGGCAACCCGAATGCGGTGGTCAATGGCCTCTACGCCGTGGGCGAATGCGCTTGCGTCAGCGTGCACGGCGCCAACCGCCTGGGCACCAACTCGCTGCTGGATCTGCTGGTCTTCGGTCGCGCTGCGGGCAACCACATCGTCGAGTCGGGCCTGAAGCAAAAGCTGCACAAGCCGCTGCCGGTTGACGCGGCCGCGCAATCGGTCGCCCGTCTGGAGCGCCTGGACAACAGCAGCTCGGGCGAATACGCCCAGGATGTGGCCAACGACCTGCGCGCTGCCATGCAGCTGCACGCCGGCGTGTTCCGCACCCAGGAGTCGCTGAACGCCGGTGTGGGCAAGATCGCCGAGATCG
>JAIXSD010000282.1 GCA_027484885.1 Rubrivivax sp. | reverse complement strand
CTCAAGAGCAATATGCAGGAAGTCCGCGCCCGCGGCGGCCAGCTCTACGTCTTTGCCGACGGCGACACACAAATCGAAAGCGAGCAGGGTCTGCACGTGATCCGCATGCCCGAGCACTACGGCGCGCTCAGCCCGATCCTGCACGTGATCCCGCTGCAGCTGCTGGCGTATCACACGGCTTGCGCCCGTGGAACGGATGTCGACAAGCCTCGAAACCTGGCCAAATCGGTCACGGTGGAATAAAGGTTATGTTCGTTTCCTATTGATTGGTTTGAAGCCAATCGGGGCCGAGCGAGGAAGGGGCCAGAGGGCCTCTTCTGGTTTTTTGCCTGAGCGCCGATGTCACTTCGGCCACGGCGGGAGGTTGGCCCCTCCTGCTGCTTAGAAATTGCCGCCGTTCTTCATGGATAAATTCTTGCTGCAGCAGCAGGTGCTGGATCGGCTCGCCGAAGACCTGCTGCAAGTCGAACAGTCGGCGCGGGCGGCGCATGAGACGGCCACGCACGAAGAAAACATCGCCGAGAACAAGTACGACACCCTGGGCCTGGAGGCCGCCTATCTGGCCACTGGCCAGGCCCGCCGCGCTGAGGCCATCCGCCAGGCGATGGTGAATTGGCGCCAGTTCCGCCCGCAAGCCTACGATGCCGGCCGAGGCATACAGCTGGGCGCACTGGTGTGCCTGCTCGATGCGGCTGAGCAGCAGCAATGGCTGTTTCTCGGGCCGGATGGCGGCAGCATGAAGCTGCTTGGCGCCAATCCACCCGTGCAGGTGCTCAGCAGCGATGCGCCCTTGGCCCGGGCCCTGCTGGGCAAGTGCGAAGGAGACGAGGTCTTGCTGCAGATGGGCGCGCTTCGGCAGCAGTTTGAGGTGCTGCGGGTGGAGTGAGGCAAGGGTGGGCTGACTGCGCTCCGAGTTCCGAGCGCTGACCTCTGGCCGATGTCGGGTGACGGGTGAGGTGTGAACGGTCAGCGCAGGCGCGTGCCGCAGGGCACCGCCAGGGTTCAGATCGAATTCTGCCGGTTGCCCTTCTGTCCTTCTTCCCGCCTCGTCGCCCCTGGCCCGGGCCGGCTCGGCGCCTGCACGCCGGCGATCTGCGGAAGGTATTCGCGCATGAGCTGGATGAAGGCGCGCAGGCGGGCGGGTTGCAGGCGTGTGGGGCGGTGCACCAGGGAGATGGGCAGGGCTGGCGCCGTCCACTGCGGGGCCAGCTGCACCAGCCGCCCTGAGGCCAGCGCCTCGCTGACGGCCCAGCTGGAGGCGATGCCGGCCCCGAGCCCGGCCAGCGCGGCATTGCAGAGCGCGTGAAGGTGGTCGGTGGACAGCCGGGGCTGGATGGCGAAGCTTTGCGTGTCACCCCGCAGGGCGTGGCGCAGCACCACCTCGCTGCGGTAAAAGCTGCTGAGCGCCAGCCAGGGCAGGCGCGCCAGCTCCACTGGCTCTTGCGGGGGCGGCCCCTCGCCCCAGAGCCCGGGCGCGGCCACCACGATGCGCGGCAGCTCGGCCAGGCGGATGGCCACCAGGCCGGGGTCTTCGACCGCACCGATGCGAACCGCGCAATCGATGTCTTCAGCGATGAAGTCCGGCAGCCGGTCGTGGAGCAGCCATTCCACCGACACGGCCGGGTGGCGGTTCAGAAACTCCACCAGCGGCGGGATTAGCTGCTGCTGTCCAAAGACCGAAGGCACCAAGACCCGCAGCAGGCCGCGCGGCTCGTCCTGCAACCCGCGCACATCGGCCTCAACAGCCTGCCAACGCTCGATCAAGCCCTTGGCGTGCTCGACGCAGCGCTCGCCATCCTGGGTCAGCTTGATGGCATGGGTGGATCGCTGCACCAGCCGCACGCCGAGCAGGCGTTCAAGCTGCTGCAAGCGCCGGCTGATGGTGGGCTGGGTGGTGCCCAGCTGCTGGGCGGCCGCCGAGAGGCTGCCGGCTTCGACGATGCGGACCAGGGTCTGCATCAAGGCCAAGCGGTCGGATCCGTAGGGGGTTTCCATGCGTCAAGCGTATATCAAATCTGCAAAGCAGCCTTCTTCCAAGGTTGGTGATGCGTTCTGAGAATGAGGCTCTGTTTGGAAACGCCTTGACTCGGGAGCTGCCCTCATGACCTCCACCTCACTCACCGCACCGCTGGCTGCCGCCGATGCGGCCTCGGTCCCCTCCTCCTTGATCCTCCTGCTGGCCAGCGGCGCCGGCCTGGCGATCGCCTCGATCTACTACAGCCAGCCCTTGCTCGGGCTGCTGGGCGAGGGCCTGCAGGCCAGCACCACCCACACCGGCCTGGTCCCGACCTTGACCCAGCTGGGCTATGCCCTGGGCATCCTGCTGCTGGCGCCCATGGGGGACCGCCACGATCGCCGCAGCCTCATCCTGCTCAAGGCCGCCGGCCTGGCGCTGGCCTTGCTTGCTTGCAGCCTGGCCTCGGGCATCGGCATGCTGTGGCTGGCCAGCCTGGCGTTGGGCATCAGCGCCACCCTGGCTCAGGACATCGTGCCGTCGGCGGCTGCGATGGCCTCCGACGCCCAGCGCGGGCGCGTGTTGGGGGCGGTGATGACCGGCCTGCTGTTGGGCATCTTGCTGTCCCGCGTGGCCAGCGGCCTGGTCGCCGAGCATTTCGGGTGGCGGGCGGTGTATGCCTCGGCGGCCCTGGCCATCGCGGCGGTCGGGGTGGCCTGTTGGCGGGGCTTGCCGCGCATGGCGTCGTCCACCAGCTTGAGCTACCGCGAGCTGCTCTCCTCTCTGGCCCGCCTGTGGGGGCGCTACCCGGCGCTGCGTCGCGCAGCCTGGACCCAGGGCCTGCTTTCGCTCGCCTTCAGTGCCTTCTGGTCCACCCTGGCCGTGATGCTGCACCAGCGTTACCAAATGGGCAGCGCCGCCGCCGGGGCCTTCGGTCTGGCGGGCGCAGCGGGTGCGCTGGCAGCGCCGCTGGCCGGCCGGTGGGCCGATCGCCGGGGCCCGGCCTGGGTGGCGGGGCTGGGCAGTGGGCTGGTCGTGCTGGGTTTCGCGGCCATGGCGCTGGAGCTGTGGCTGCCGGCCCCAGCCTGGCTGCCCTTGCTGGTGGTCTGCGCCGTGGTGTTCGACTTCGGCGTGCAAGCCAGCCTGGTGGCGCACCAGACCTTGATTTACAGCCTGGAGCCCGCCGCCCGCAGCCGCCTGAATGCCCTATTCCTGACGGCCATGTTCATCGGCATGGCCTGCGGCTCGGTGCTGGGCAGTCTGGCCCAGGCCCAGGCCGGTTGGCTGGCCGTGGTCGGGCTCAGCGCCGCGGCGGCCGCGGCTGCCTGGCTGCTGCGCTTGCGAGTGATGGACTGAATGCGGCCAAGCACGGCCGTCCTGACGCGCCGCCAGGGCATGCAGCGGGAGCGAGGGAGGGGTGAAGCAAGGGAGGTAGGACAATCACACCTTCGACAGCCCCGGGTCTGCATGGCCCGCCTGCCCCCATCGCCTGCGGCTGCCCTCACACTGCCTCCTCCTCATGACCGACGCCCCATCCCCTTACGCGACCTTGCCGCTCTGGCCCAAGGCTTACCCCGCCAGCGGCGCCAGCGCCACGCTGAAAAGCCTCAACGAGGATTTCATCGTGACCGAGCTGCCCTTGCAACTGCCCTCGGGTGCGGGCGAGCACCTCTGGCTGGATGTGGAGAAGAACGGTGCCAACACCGCCTTCGTCGCGCAGCAGCTGGCTGTGGCTGCTGGGGTGCAGGACTGGGATGTGGGCTATGCCGGTCTCAAGGACCGCTACGCCATCACCCGCCAGTGGTTCAGCATCTATTTGCCCAAGGGGGAGACGCCGGACCTGACCCAGCTTCAGCACCCGGAATTCAAGGTGCTGAGCCAAAGCCGCCATGTGAAGAAGCTGCGCCCCGGCGATTTGCAGGGCAACCACTTCCGCATCGTGCTGCGTGAGGTGACTGGCGATCGCGCGGCCATCGAGTCCAATCTGCAGGCCATCGCGTCCCAGGGTGTGCCCAATTACTTCGGCGCCCAGCGCTTCGGCCATGAGGGCGGCAATGTCGAGCAGGGCCGCGCCATGCTGGCGCGCGAGATCCGCGTGCGCAACCCCAAGAAGAAAGGCATCTACCTGTCGGCGGTGCGCTCTTTTGTCTTCAATGAAGTGCTGGCCCTGCGCATCCAGCAGGGGCTTTGGGGTCAGACCTTGTCCGGTGATGTGATGGACGCCGCGGGCCGGCCCACCGGGCCACTCTGGGGCCGGGGTCGGGTGAGCAGCAGCGATCAGGCACAGGCGCTGGAGAACGGCGTGGCTGCAGCTCACGCCGTGCTGTGCGACGGCATGGAGCACGCTGGCCTGGACCAAGAACGCCGCGCCCTGGTGGCCAGCCCGGCTGAGTTGAGCTGGGAATGGCCGCAGGCCGATCAACTGCTGCTCAGCTTTTCGCTGCCCGCCGGCAACTACGCGACCTCGCTGCTGAGCGAAATCCTCAGCACCACCGAGCCGGAGCGGCACAGCGAGAGCGAAGAGCCTGCGTCGGCTGAATGAAGAAGTCTGCGCCCCCCGGGCTGGCTCTTGGACCTGGGGCGGCTTTCAGCTAGGCTTGCCAGCCGCACTTGGCGATACGAAAGAAGCGTCAAGCCGACCGACCGCAGGGCCGCGGGCCCTGCTCACTCACCGGAGCACGCAGATGGCCTACGTTGATGGATTTGTCGCATCCGTTCCCAGCACCCGGCGCGAGGACTTTGTCCAGCACTCGCAGGCCATGGGGCAGATCTTCAAAGAGTACGGCGCCACCCGCGTGGTCGATTGTTGGGGCGACGATGTGCCCGAGGGCAAGCTGACTTCGCTGCCGATGGCGGTTCAATGCCGGCCCGACGAGACCGTCGTGTTTTCCTGGGTCACCTGGCCTTCACGCGAGCTGCGCAACGAAGCCTGGAGCAAGGTGATGGCCGATCCACGCATGCAGGCCGCCGGCGAGCCGCCTTTCGACGGCAAGCGCATGATTTTTGGCGGCTTCGAGGTGGTCTCGGAGGTCTGATTCGCCGCTGCCCGGCTTGGCTGGATAACGGCGAAGATGAGCGGCTTTTTGTTCGCGCGTGCGTGTGGCTTTGCGCACCAGCGGGGCCATGGCGGTGAACCGAACTCAGCCCTCACGCCCTTCCTCGTCAGCGCGGCAGTTGGCGGCGCAGGGCCCGCACCTCATCCGCCGAAGTCTCTCGCGCTGAAGCCTCGCTGAAGCCGAAGGCCAGCAGCTCGTCGGGCTGCGCTTCGCGCGTCGGTGCGCGGCAAGACGCATGCACCTCATGCACCCCGGCCGCAGCCAGCAAGGCGGCCACATTGCCGGGCCGGATGCCGCTGCCAGCGAGGATGCGGATGCGGTCCTGGCTCTGGCGCACCAGGGCTGCCAGCTGCGCAGCGCCGGCCGCGGCGGTCGGGGCGCCACCCGAGGTGAGCACGCGCTGGAAGCCCAGGGCGATGGCGGCCTCCAGCGCAGCGCCAGGGTCCCGCACCAGGTCAAAGGCGCGGTGCAGGGTCAGCTGGAGTTGGCCGTCAGCGGCCGCGCGGATCAGCCGCTCCAGCAGGGGCAGGTCCAGCTGGCGCTCGGGCGTCAGCGCGCCGATGGCCACGCCGTCCAGGCCCAGCTCGGCCGCGCGGGCGATGTCATGCAGCATCACGCGTGCCTCGGCCTCGCTGTAGACGAAACCACCGCTGCGCGGGCGGATCAGGGCGATCACCGGCAGGCTGCGCCGGGCGGCTTCGGCCATCAAGCCGGCCGAGGGCGTGAGCCCGCCGCAGCCCAGGCTGCTGCAGAGCTCAATGCGGTCGGCGCCGCCTTGCTGCGCGGCGTCGAGGCCGGCGATGTCGTCGACGCAGACTTCCAGCAGGCAAGTCATGGCTGCGCCTCCTTCGCCTGCATGGCCTCGGGCTCGAAGGCCAAGGCCGCGCCGATCAAGCCGGCCTGGTCGTTCAAGACGCTGGGCCGCAGCAGGGCTTGGTCGGCGGTGAGGCTGTCCTCGTCGCTGCGGCGCAGGATCTGCTGGCGCACGGCGGCATCGAGTGCGGTGATGAGTGCTGCGCAGCGGCTCAGGCCGCCGCAGACCGGCACCACGCTGGCGCCGGTGAGATTGACCACCAGGGCCAGCGGGCCCGAGATCAAGTCGATCCAGGCCGCGACCGTCGCGCAGGCTGCGGGCTCGCCGCCTTGCCAGTCGATCAGCAGCTGAAGGCTGTTGCGAGGCGCGCCACCGTTCAGCGCCAGATGCAGGCGTTCCAGGCCGCGCGCGCCGCCCACGGTGTCGAGGCAGCCGCTTTGCCCGCAGCCACAGGCCCAGCGCGCCAGCGTCACGGGCTGGCCCTGGCCGTTCAACAAGGTGGTTTCTCGCAGGATGGGCCCATGGCCCCATTCGCCGCACAAGCCTCCTGCGCCACGCACCAGCTGCCCGCGCACCACCAGGCCACCGCCGACGCCGGTGCCCAGCACGGCGCCGAACACCACCTCATGCCCCGCGCCTACGCCCAGCCGGGCTTCGGCCAGGGCGGCGCAATCGGCGTCGTTGTGGGCCTGCACCGGCAGGCCCAGCCGGGCGCTGAGCTCCTGCGCCAGGGCATGGCCTCGCAGCGCGGGCAGGTTGGAGGCCTGGACCTCGCCACTCGCGGGCGAGACCACGCCGGCGATGGCGATGGACAGGCCGCTGCGAGGGCCAGCGTGCGGCGCCACGGCCGCGTGCATGGCCTCGCAAAAAGCCGACCAGTCCTTCGCCGGTGTGGCCGTCTGCTGCAGCAGCTCGCAGCGGCTGCCGCCCAGGTGGCGGGCGATGCGGATGTGCGAGCCGCCGATATCGGCCACCAGCAGCTCGCGCAGTGGCGCGGCAGAAGAAGAAGGGGAGGAGAAAAGGGGCTTCAGGCTCATGAATTGGGGCTGTGGCACAGCGGCGCCCACCGCTTCTGCGGCGCAGAGGAAGAGGGGCCACGGCGCGCAGTCTAGGACCCGCTGCGCGGCTGCGTCCAGGCCGATTCGCTGCATTCCATGCGCTGTCGCAAGACCGCCTCGTTTCGTTTACTAAACAAAACTAAACTGAATCCAAACTGTGAAAGTTTGTTGAAGGCGCCTGTCATCCTTTGTATAAATTTCCCTGGGTGGAATGCACTGCCCAGCGAGAAGTCAGCGGTTTTTGCGTCGTTTAGTAAATCTACAGGGTTCTCCCGAAACTACACCGGGCGCAACCTGAAAAACGAGCATCAGCCGCCGATCCCAGGCCCCGGCCTGGCGCGCTGGACCTGGCATCGAACTTGGAGTTGGAGCGCCGGCCGCACTCGAGCCCTCGGGTGCGGCGGCGGCCGAACTTTTCGCGTTGTGAAGCGGGGCGTGCCGTCTGGTTCTCAGGCGATGTGGACCTCGCTTCCGCCATACAAAGCCCGCCACAAGGGCACGATCAGGAGACGACAGATCATGACAAGCAGCAAGAACACGCACGATTCTCGACAGCGTCGCTGGGCCTTCACGGCGAAGACGCCGATTGCCTCGGCCGCCGCCCTGGCTTTGCTGGCCCTGGCTGGCGGGGCGCAGGCGCAGACCGCCGCGGCCGACAAGCCCGCCGACAAAAAGGCCGAGACCAAGGCCGAGCCCACCCAGATGGACACGGTGGTCATCACCGGCTACCGCAGCTCGATCGAGAAAAGCCTCGACCAGAAGCGCAATGCCAATGCCATCGTCGAAGTGGTCAATGCCGAAGATGTGGGCAAGTTCCCCGACAAGAACGTGGCCGACGCGCTGCAGCGCGTGCCCGGCGTGGTGGTGGACCGCAGCGGCGGCGAAGGCAAGAACGTCAGCGTGCGTGGCCTCTCGTCCGAGCTGACCCTGACCCAGCTGAACGGCAACTACATCGCCACGGCCGAGTCCAACGGCGACCCGACCCGTTCCTTCAACTACATGCTGATGCCGGCCAATATGCTGTCCAGCGCCGAGCTGTTCAAGTCGCCGGAAGCGCG
>JAIXSD010000471.1 GCA_027484885.1 Rubrivivax sp. | reverse complement strand
TGAACCTGGGCTTGCAAGCCTGGTACGCCAAGCAAAGCCACCATCGCCTGAGCGGCGAGAGCAAGGCCGGCTTTGTGGCCGCCGTGGCGGACTACGCCTTCTCCAAGCGCACCGACGTGTACTTTGAGGCGGATTACTCGAAACTCGGCGGCGCCGTGTCCTTCGACAACACCGCCAAGACCCGTGTCGGCCTCAGCAGTGGCATCCGTCACCGTTTCTGAACCCGATCTGTGTTTGAATCCAGGCCGCTTCGAGCGGCCTTTTTCATGGGCGATCGTCACGCTGCGGAGCTTTGATTCGGCATTGAGGTGAGGTCATGGTGATGGATTTCAGCGCAGGACGATGGACGAGGGGCTCGCGGGCCTGCAGCGCGCTGCTGGCGCTGGCTTTGGTCGGGTGTGCCAGTGCGCCCCGCGACGAGTCCGAAGCGCCTGCGGCCCCTGCGCCCCTGATGCCGGAGCTCTTGGCCGATTGGTCGCCGCGCGCTTTGCCGGGCAAGCGCTCCACCGCCTATACCTTTGTGCAGCGGGGTGGGCGCGATTGCGTGCTGGCGCAGGCGCAGCAGTCGGTCAGCCTCTGGCGGCGCAGCCTGGACCTGGCGCCCGAGCAGGTGGCGGCGCTTCAGTTCGATGTCTGGATCGGCGAGCACTCGCCCAAGGCCACCGTTCGGGCGCCCGAGACCGACGACGCGCCTGCGCGCCTGCTGCTGGGGTTTGAGGGGGATGAGTCGCGCCTGTCCCTGGCCAACCGCATGCAGTTCGAATTGGTGCGCACCTTGACGGGCGAGGCGCCGCCCTACGCCACCCTGATGTATGTCTGGGATGCTTCGGCCGCGCCGGAAACCGTCGTCGTCAGCGCCCGCAGCGACCGCATTCGCAAAATCGTCGTCGGTTCCGGCGGGTTCAAACGGCAGCCCAGCTGGCAGCAGCTGCGTCGCGATATCCAGGCAGATTTCCAGCGTGCCTTCGGTGAGGCGCCCGGCCGCCTGGTCTCCATGGCCCTGATGACCGATGCCGACAACACCCGCAGCCGCTCGGAAGCCTGCTACGGTGACATCCTGCTGCTCGGTGCCGAGCAGCAGCCGCTGGCGGGCAGTTTGCGATTCTGAGTGCATCGAGCCTGCGCAGCCGCGTGCTGCCTTCGGCACCTGCCGCATCGGGACTTTCCCCCTTTGTGGTCTGATGCGCTCTTCGCCATGATGGCGCGGACTTGAAGCACCGGGGCCAGGCTGGCTCCGAGATGCTCGAGCAATTTCAAATACCGACCGAACCGGGGCAGGGCGCGCCCGGACCAGGCCGATTCATGCATGGGGGGAGCGCCGAGCGCGTGACAGACCGTGTCGGGGTCAGCCCTTGCCAAGGCCGCCAACCGAACCTACCGACATGCTAGTTTTCATTCTCCGCCGCCTGGTCCAGTCCCTGATCGTGATGCTCACGGTGGCCTGCGTGTCTTTCATGCTGTTCCAGTATGTGGGTGACCCGGTGACCAATCTGCTGGGCCAGGACGCCACGCAAGAGCAGCGCGAGGCCTTGCGCCGCGACCTGGGCCTGGACGCGCCGTTTCCCGTGCAGTTCGCCCGCTTCGTCGGCAATGCCGTGCAGGGCGAGTTCGGCTTGAGCCTGCGCCAGGGCCGCAAGGTCTCGGACCTGATCGCCGAGCGCCTGCCCGCCACACTGGAGCTGGCCCTGGTGGCCGGCTTGATTGCGCTGTCGGTGGGCATCCCGCTCGGGGTCTACGCCGCCTTGCGGCGCGGCAAGGCGAGCTCGCAGCTGCTGATGATGCTGTCTTTGCTCGGCGTCTCACTGCCGACCTTTCTCATCGGCATCCTGTTGATCCTGGTGTTCGCCGTCTGGCTGAAATGGCTGCCCAGCTTTGGGCGCGGCGATGTGATCGCCTTGGGCAGCTGGACCACTGGCCTGCTCACGGCCGATGGCCTGCGCCATGTGTTGCTGCCGGCCATCACCTTGTCGGTGTTCCAGCTGACCTTGATCATGCGCCTGGTGCGGGCCGAGATGCTGGAGGTGCTGCGCACCGACTACATCAAGTTCGCCCGCGCCCGCGGCCTGAGCAACCAGGCCGTGTATTTTGGCCATGCGCTCAAGAACACCCTGGTGCCTGTGATCACCATCACCGGCCTGCAACTGGGCCAGCTGATCGCCTTCGCCATCATCACCGAGACGGTGTTCCAGTGGCCGGGCATGGGTCTGCTCTTCATCCAGGCCGTGCAGTTCGCCGACATCCCGGTCATGGCCGCCTACCTTTGCCTGATTTCCTTCATCTTCGTCAGCATCAATCTGCTGGTGGACCTGCTGTACTTCGCCGTCGACCCGCGCCTGCGCACCCAGGGCAAAGCCCATTGAACCAGCCCCGCCGCCCTGACCTTTGATTTCAGAGAACACTCGACCCGATGAGCCAAGCTTCCATCCCGCCCGTGCCTGCTGCGCCCAATGCGCTGCAGCGCTTTTTTGATGGCGATGTCTGGTACTCCTTCCGCAGCTCGCCGGTGGCGATGGGCGCGGCCGTGATCGCCTTGATCTGCGTGTTCTGCGCCGTCTTCGCCGAATTCGTTGCGCCGCACAACCCCTTCGATCTGGCCACGCTGGAGCTGATGGATTCACGCCTGCCGCCGGCCTGGATGGAGGGCGGCAGCCGCAAGTACCTGCTCGGCACCGATGACCAGGGCCGCGACATCCTTTCGGCCCTGATGTACGGCGCTCGCATCTCGCTCTTCGTCGGCCTGGCTTCGGTGCTGCTGAGCATGGTGATGGGCGTGGGCTTGGGCCTGTTGGCAGGCTTTGTCGGCGGCAAGGTCGATGCGCTGATCATGCGCGTCTGCGATGTGATGCTGTCCTTCCCTTCCATCCTGATCGCGCTGCTGATCGACGGTGTGGGCCGGGCCATGTTCCCGAATGCCCATGACACCTTGGCGTTTCTGGTGCTGATTCTGGCCATCTCGCTGACCGGCTGGGTGCAGTACGCGCGCACGGTGCGCGGCACCACCATGGTGGAGCGCAACAAGGAGTATGTGCAGGCGGCCCGCGTCATCGGCGTCACGCCGCTGCGCATCATGCGCCGCCATGTGTTGCCCAATGTGTTGGGCCCGGTGCTGGTGCTGGCCACCATTCAGGTGGCCTCGGCCATCATCACCGAGGCGACCCTGTCCTTTCTCGGCGTCGGCGTGCCGCCGACCAGCCCCTCGCTTGGCACCTTGATCCGTGTGGGCAACGACTTTTTGTTCTCCGGCGAATGGTGGATCACCATCTGGCCCGGCGCCATGCTGGTGCTGATCGCCCTGTCGGTGAACCTGCTGGGGGACTGGTTGCGCGATGCGCTCAATCCCCGTCTGCGTTGAATTGCAAACCTCTCCTGCCCATGAGCACACCCTTGCTTGAGGTCCGCCATCTGCGGGTCGAATTTCCCACCCGGCGCGGCACTTTGCTGGCGCTGGACGACATCAATTTCGACATCGCGCCCGGAGAGATCCTGGGTGTGGTGGGCGAGTCCGGTGCCGGCAAGTCTCTGACCGGCGCGGCCATCATCGGCCTGCTGGACCCGCCGGGGCGCATCGCCTCGGGCGAGATCCTGCTCGAAGGCCGGCGCATCGACAACTTGCCTTACGAGCAGATGCGCAAGATCCGCGGCCGCCAGATCGGTGCCATTTTTCAGGACCCGCTGACCTCGCTGAACCCGCTCTACACCGTGGGGCAGCAGCTGATCGAAACCATCACCACCCATCTGGACCTGAGTCAGGCCCAGGCGCGCGCTCGAGCCATCGATCTGCTGGAGCAGACCGGCATTCCCGCCGCGGCCGAGCGCATCGATCAGTACCCGCACCAGTTCTCGGGCG
>JAIXSD010000060.1 GCA_027484885.1 Rubrivivax sp. | reverse complement strand
CGCTCCAGGTCGATGCCGTGGCGGTGCAGCTTGTCGTACAGCGTCTTCTTGGCCGTGCCCAGCAGCTCCATGGCCGCCGGCACCTTGCCCTGGCAGCGCTGCAGGGCCTGCTCGATCAGCGCCTTTTCCACCTGGTCCATTTGCTGGGCCAGGGTGGCTTGCGGCTCCGGCGTGGGGGCGCTGGTGCCTTCGAAACCGCCAATGTCCAGCACAAAGCGGTCGGCGGCATTGCGCACCTCGCGCACATTGCCGGGCCAGTCGTGGGCCATCAGCTCGCGCAGGCGCTGCGGGCTTAGCTCAGGCGCACTGCGCTCGTAGCGAGCACAGGCCTGGTTGACGAAGTGCTGGAACAGCAGCGGGATGTCCTCGCGCCGCTCGCGCAGCGGCGGCAGTGAGAGTGTGGCGACATTGAGCCGGTAGTAGAGGTCGCCGCGGAACAGCTGCTGTTCGCTCAGGGCGCGCAGATCGGCCTTGGTGGCGGCGATCACGCGCACATTGATGGGCAGCTCTTCGTTCGAGCCCAGGCGCTCGACGCGGCGCTCCTGCAGCACCCGCAGCAGCTTGATCTGCAGCAGCATGGGCATGGTCTCGATCTCGTCCAGCAGCAAGGTGCCGCCGTTGGCATGTTCGATCTTGCCAATGCGGCGTTTGGAGGACGAGGTGAAGGCGCCCGGCTCGTGGCCGAACAACTCGCTCTCGAACAGAGCCTCGGGCAGGCCGCCGCAGTTGATGGCCACGAAGTTGCGGTCGCGGCGGCGGCTCTCATCGTGCAGGCAGCGCGCCACCAGCTCCTTGCCCGTGCCAGTCTCGCCCAGAATCATCACATCGGCCGAGGTGTCGGCCAGGTTCAGCACCTGGCGCCGCACCTGCTGCATGGCGGCCGAGTTGCCCAGCAGCACGGCCTCCATGCCGCTGCGGCGCTGCAGCTGGCCGCGCAGTTCGTCCACCGCCACACGCAACACGCGCTTGTCCAGGGCGCGGCGCACCGCGTCGAGGAAGCGTTCAGGCGCAAAAGGCTTTTCGATGAAGTCGTAGGCGCCGGTTCGCATGGCCCTCACCGCCATGGCCACATCGCCATGGGCGGTGACCAACACCACCGGGATCTCGGGGTCGGTGGCCATGACATGGTCAAGCAGACCCAGGCCGTCCATGCCGGGCAGGCGCACATCGGTGACCACGATCAGCTGTGCACCGGCCTGGATATGGGGCAGTGCTTCTTCGGCGCTGGCACAGGCCTGCACCTCCAGGCCCTCCAGCTCCAGGGTCTGGCTGAGGCTGGCCCGCACTGGCGGATCGTCTTCGACAAAAAGGACTTTGAATCCCTCGAACATGAATGGCTAGCTTTCCGGGTGAGGAGGTGAATGAGTGAATGGGTGAATGGGTGAATGCGTCAGCGGTAGTCGTCCGGCGCCAGCTCGAGGTCGAACTCGAAGCACATGCCGGGCAGGCTGCCCACATCATCGCTGCGGCCGGCCGGCCGTGCGCGCAACGTGCCGCCAAACTCGTGCACGATCTTGGCCGAAATCACCAGGCCCAGGCCCAGGCCCTGGCCTGGCGGCTTGGTGGTGAAAAAGGGTTCGAACAAACGCGCCATCTGCTCCGGCGCCATGCCCGCACCGCTGTCGCAGACGCGCACCCAGATGCGTCCCGGGCGCTCGCCCGGGCTCTTGCTTTCGTCTTCAAACGGCGCGGTGCTCAGGCGCAGGTGGCGGGGCCGTGGGCTGCCATCCTCGGCGGGTGGCAGTTCGGCCATGGCGTCCAGGGCATTGGCCATCAGATTGATCAGCACCTGCTCCAGGCGATTGGCCTCGCAGTTGACGCGCAGCTCAGGTGCGATGGCCAGCTCTAGCCGCACCTGCTCGGCCTCGATGCGGTGGCCCAGCAGCACGCGCGCGCCTTCCACCGCGGCCGCCAGCGAGACCGGTGCGCTGGCGCTTTGCGCCTTGCGAGCAAAGCTTTTCAGCTGGCGGGTGATCTGGCTCATGCGCTCGACCATGGCGTCGATGGCACCCAGGTTCTCGCCCACCGTCGCGTAGCGCCCTTTGTCCAGCAGCAGCAGGCTGTTGCGCGAGAGGGCGCGCAAGGCGGTCAAGGGCTGGTTGATCTCGTGCGAGATGCCGGCCGACATCTGGCCCAGCACGGCCAGCTTGGCCGCCTGCATCAGCTCGTCCTCGGCCTGCAGGCGCTGGGCGATCTGGCGTTTGAGTTCGGCATTGCTGAGCTGCAGCTCGGCCGTGCGCTCACTGACCTGACGCTCCAGCTCGGCATGGGCGCGCCTCCGCGCCAGCAGGTAGAGCGCCAGCAGGCTGAGTGCCGCGCCCAGGGCCGCGCCACCCCAGGCGACGAAGCGGGCCTGACGCCAGACTTCAGCGGGGTCCGACAGGGTGACCAAGCGCAAGCCCAGGGGCACCACCGCCAGCTCCTGCGCCAGCAGGCGGTGGCGCTGCTGCGGCCGTGCCGGGTCCCAGGAGGGCAGCTGCACCAGGGCGTTTTGCTGCTGGCTCAGGGCCTCCATGTCCAGGCCCAGCGTGTCTTCCAGCGTGCCGGCGTAATGGCCGCTGGCGCGCAGTGCGGCGCGTTGCTCGGCGGTGGAGCTTCCCAGCATGTGGTACTTCCAGGTCGGCACCGAGGACATGATGACCACGCCCTGGCCATCGACCACCAGCAGCTTCTCGCCCTGTGAGCGCAGGCCTTGGTCCACCCAAGTGGCCTCCAGCGGCGCGAGATTGAGCTTGAGCACGATCTGACCCCAGCGCTGGCCGGCGCGTCGCAGCGGCTGCACCAGAAAATAGTCGCTGCTGCCGTTGTCTTCATGTGCGGCAAAAAACTGGCCTGGCCCGCTGAGCAGGCGCTCGCCCAGACGCAGGGCCAGGCGGCGCGCCTCGGCATCGGGCTCGCTGGCCATTTCTGCATCCGCGGTCAAGCCTTGCGGGCTGTAGTTGTTGCTGGAAGCCAGCACCCGGCCCTGGGCATCGCTGATGAAGGCCAGGCTCAGGCCCGAGCGCACCCGCACGCGCGCCAGTTTGATCCGGGTCTGCGCCCGCAGCGCCTCGCTGTCGGGGCGGGCCAGCAAGGCCTGCACATCGGCGTCGACGCTGAGCAGGCCCGGCAGATAGGCATGCCGGCCCAGCTCTGCCTCCAGGCCGGCAGCGTAGAGCTCCAGGCGCTCGTTGGCCACGGCGGCCAGCTGGGCCAAACCGGCGCGCTCACTCAAGCCTTGGCCCAGGGCGGCGCACAGCACCGCCAGGGCCAGGCCGGCGCAGGCCAGCACCCAGGGCTGCAGCCGGCGGCGCACGGCCGGGCCAGCTCCGGGGCTGGCAGTGAGGCTGGCAGCGGAGGCGGGGGGGGGAAGCGGGGAGGGCGAATTCATGCGTGGCAGCCTGCGGGCTGCGTAGTGTGCCCAATTTGCGCATGCACTTGCAGCTCCTGCCTCGGTGCTTGTGGCGCCGAGTTCTCACTGGGGCGCAGCGGCGCCGCGGGACTTGTGCGGATTTCCGCCCTGGCTGGCGGCGGCCGGTGTCGGATTCCGCCCGAGGGCGTCTGTCGCCCGGTCTGTGGATGTTTCCCGCTTCATGGGAGGCCCTCGGTGAATACCCGCAAACGGTGATTTTTGGCATGTCGCTTGCACACCTCCTGCGCAGTTCGACGCCACAGTCGACGCAAAAAAAGGACGACATCTATGGAAACTTTTTTCCAGCAAATCATCAACGGGCTGGTGCTCGGGAGCATGTATGCGCTGGTGGCGCTGGGGTACACGATGGTGTACGGCATCATCAACCTGATCAATTTTGCGCACGG
>JAIXSD010000065.1 GCA_027484885.1 Rubrivivax sp. | reverse complement strand
TGGCCCACGATCACATAACGGCAACCCAGATCGGCCAGCATGGCGGACGACACCTCACCGGTGTAGGCGCCTTGCTCGAAGGCGGAGCAATCCTGCGCCCCCAAGCCGACAGCCTGCCCCGTCAAAGCCAGCGCCGTTTCAGCCAGATAGGGAAATGGCACACACACAGCCACGTCAGCCGACCAGGGACCCAACTCCTTCAGGCCCGACAACAGGGCCGCGTTGGCAGCACGGCTGCCATGCATCTTCCAGTTGCCAACGACCAATTTCTTGCGCATCTCGTTCTCCAAACTCTCGGCAAACCCAACTCAGGCCCGCCGAGGATTGCCGCTCACCACGTCAAAACAATCTTGCCGATGTGCTCGCCCGACTCCATCAGCGCGTGCGCTTCGGCCGCCTGCGCCGCCGGCATCTGGCGGTACAGCACGGGCGCAATCTCGCGCGCGGCCAGCAAAGGCCACACACGTTCACGCAAAGCCTTTGCAACACCCGCCTTGAAGGCCAGAGAACGCGGACGCAAGGTCGAGCCGCTGATCGTCAGACGACGACGCAAGACCGCACCCGCATCGAAACGAGCCTCGACCCCGCCCTGCACCGCAATGATGACCATGCGGCCATCGTCGGCCAGGCATTGCACGCCACGCTCGACGTAGGAGCCGGCCACCATGTCAAGAATGACATCAACGCCCTGCCCCGCCGTCGCCGTCTTCACTTCCGCGACGAAATCCTGTTCGCGGTAGTTGATGACCACATCGGCACCGAGCTTCAGGCAGGCCTCGGCCTTGGCGGCCGAACCCACCGTCACCAGCACAAGCGAGCCCAGCGCTTTGGCCATCTGAATGGCCGTCACGCCGATGCCGCTGCTGCCGCCATGCACCAGCAGGCTCTCGCCCGGCTGCAAGGCGGCACGCGCAAACACATTCGACCAGACCGTGAAGCAGGTTTCCGGCAGGCTGGCCGCCTCCGCCATGCTCCAGCCCGCAGGCACCGGCAGGCATTGGCCAAGCGGGGCCACGCACAACTCCGCATAGCCGCCGCCCGCCACCAAGGCACAGACCGCATCACCCAGCTTGAAGCCAGAGGCCGCCAAGGCCTCGGCATCACCGGAGACGATGCGACCCGCCACCTCCAAGCCCGGCAGATCGCTGGCACCCGCTGGCGGCGGATAGGCACCCTTGCGCTGCAGGACATCGGGGCGGTTGATGCCATAGGCCTCCACCGCGATCAAGCACTCCCCGAGCCCGGCAACGGGATCAGGGCGCTCGATCAGTTGCAACACCTCGGGCCCGCCGGGGCGGGTGATGGCGATCGCCTTCATGGGCAGCAGGTCTTACTCAGCGTCAGCCGGCGCTTGCACCGGAGCCGCGTCGCGCTCGATCAGAGCCTTCATGGACAGCTTGATGCGACCCTTTTCGTCGGTTTCCATGACCTTGACCTTGACGACCTGACCTTCCTTCAGGAAGTCGGTCACCTTCTCGACGCGCTGGTGGGCGATCTGACTGATGTGCAGCAGGCCATCCTTGCCGGGCAGCAGGTTGACCAAGGCACCGAAGTCCAGGATCTTGGTGATCGGGCCTTCGTAGACCTTGCCGATTTCAACTTCAGCGGTGATCTCCTCGATGCGCTTCTTGGCGTATTCAGCCTTTTCTGCGTCGGTCGAGGCGATGGTGATGGTGCCGTCTTCGCCGATATCAATCGTGGTGCCGGTTTCTTCGGTCAGCGCACGGATGGTGGCGCCACCCTTGCCGATCACGTCACGGATCTTTTCCGGGTTGATCTTCATGGTGTAGAGGCGCGGCGCGAACTGCGACACCTCGGTGTTGGCGGTGCCCATGGCTTCCACCATCTTGCCCAGGATGTGCAGACGGGCTTCCTTGGCTTGCGCCAGCGCGACCTGCATGATTTCCTTGGTGATGCCCTGGATCTTGATGTCCATCTGCAGGGCGGTGATGCCACCGGTGGTACCGGCCACCTTGAAGTCCATATCACCCAGATGATCTTCGTCACCCAGGATGTCGGTCAGCACGGCGAAGCGGTTGCCGTCCTTGATCAGGCCCATGGCGATGCCAGCCACATGGGCCTTCATCGGCACGCCGGCATCCATCAGCGCCAGGCAGCCGCCGCAGACCGAAGCCATCGACGAGGAACCATTGGACTCCGTGATCTCCGACACCACACGCATGGTGTAGGGGAAGTCTTCCTTGCTCGGCAGCGCGGCGATCAGCGCGCGCTTGGCCAGGCGGCCGTGACCGATTTCGCGGCGCTTCGGGCTGCCCACGCGGCCGGTTTCGCCGGTGGCAAACGGAGGCATGTTGTAGTGCAGCATGAAACGGTCTTCGAACTCGCCAGCCAGCGCGTCGATGCGCTGAGCGTCACGGTCGGTACCGAGAGTTGCGACTACCAGCGCCTGGGTTTCACCACGGGTGAACAGGGCCGAGCCGTGGGTGCGCGGCAGGATGCTGTTGCTGATCTCGATCGGGCGCACGGTGCGGGTGTCGCGGCCGTCGATGCGGGGCTCGCCAGCCAGGATCTGGCCACGCACGATGCGGGCTTCGATCTCGAACAGCAGGCTTTCCACTTCGACCTTGTCAAAGGCCACGCCTTCGTCGGTCAGTGCCTTGAAGACGTTAGCCGTCACGGCGCGGCAAGCCTGGGTGCGAGCTTGCTTGTTGCGGATCTGGTAGGCAGCAGCCAGGGCTTCGTCGGCCAGAGCGCCCACCTTGGCGATCAACGGCTCGTTCTTGGCGGGAGCCTTCCAGTCCCAGGCCGGCTTGCCGGCGTCACGCACCAGCTCGTCGATAGCGGCGATGGCGATATTGCCTTGCTCGTGGCCATAGACCACGGCGCCCAGCATGATTTCTTCGCTCAGGCCATCAGCTTCCGATTCCACCATCAGCACAGCAGCTTGCGTGCCGGCAACGACCAGGTCCATCTTGCTGTTGATCAGCTCGGTCTTGCCCGGGTTCAGGATGTATTCGCCGTTGACATAGCCCACGCGCGCAGCGCCGATCGGGCCATTGAACGGAATGCCGGATACGGCCAGCGCAGCGCTGGACGCGATCAGGGCGGCGATGTCGGCCTGGACTTCAGGGTTCAGCGACAGCACGTGCACCACGACCTGAACTTCGTTGTAGAAGCCTTCCGGGAACAGCGGGCGGATCGGGCGGTCGATCAGGCGGCTGGTGAGGGTCTCCAGCTCGCTGGGGCGGCCTTCACGCTTGAAGAAGCTGCCCGGGATCTTGCCGGCAGCGTAGGTCTTCTCCAGGTAGTCCACGGTCAGCGGGAAGAAATCCTGGCCGGCCTTGGCTTCGGTCTTGGCCACCACAGTGGCCAGCACCACGGTGCCTTCGATGTTCACGACAACAGCGCCGCTGGACTGACGAGCGATCTCGCCGGTTTCCATCACGACGGTGTGGTTGCCCCACTGGAAGGTCTTGGTGACTTTATTGAACAAACTCATGGTCTCTCTCCTTGTATGCGCTCAGGCCACACGGCCCGACAACGCAGTCATAGCGGCTTGCGGTGCCACTTCAGAACCGAGAGTGAGACTGGGTTTGGCGGGATGCCATTCCAGAGAATCTGCAAGATCGACACGATTGTCGGCAGAGGCCTTGGAATGACACAGCAGCGCCACTTCAGCTCAACTCCATGCAATGCCAAAAGACAAAGAGCCTGTACTGGACGAACAACCCAGACAGGCTCTTTGATCTCAGCGGCAAATTACTTGCGCAGGCCCAGCTTCTGGATCAGCGCGGTGTAGCGCGTTGCGTCCTTGGCCTTCAGGTAGGCCAGCAGGCTCTTGCGGGTGTTGACCATCTTCAGCAGGCCGCGACGACCGTGGTGGTCCTTCATATTGGCCTTGAAGTGGGGGGTCAGCGCGTTGATACGGGCTGTGAGCAGGGCCACTTGGACTTCCGGCGAGCCGGTGTCGTTGGCGCTGCGGGCGTTCGACTGAACGATTTCTGCTTTGTTGATATCGGCGACTGACATGTGCGCGTTCCTGTTGTCGGAGGCCGCCGGCGACTCAAGAACAGGCTTGAGCCAGACACAGACGGTTTCCATGGTTTCACTTGCGGTCCCGGGTGAAACCGACCCGGGCCGTGCTTCGCTGATGCAGCTTGCAAGCCCGTGTTGCCACAGCCTTGCACCGCCACCTCAGCGGTCTTGCCCCTTCAGAACCAAAGCCTGGAAGGACAAAACTCTCGGATTATAGACCAGAGTTGACCCACGCCCCTCAGGACCTGACTTCAGCCGGCCCGGCGCAGCACAAAGCTCCGCACGAACCTCTGGGCCCAGCACCGCACAAAACGCCGGCCAAGCGGTCTTAGATGGCGCCAGCCAGCCCGCCCGCAAGAGGGCCTCCGGAGAATTTTTCAGGCCTCTTGAAAGGCAAAAACCGGGGCGCAATTGAGGCAGCTAGGGAACGCGAATCCCGGCAACCACCCGCCGGCCCGCTCACCCCGAAATGGATCGAAACCCTCTGCCGCCGAGCGCCGCTCGGAGCCAAACCCAGGAGACTGCCATGTTTGTGATTCCCGTCGCCCGCCATGCCGCTGAACTGTCCCGCCAACTGGAGCGCCACCGCGTGGGCGGCCAGATCGAGCGCCTGTTCACCCAGGACCCACATGCCCTGGCGCTGCGCAGCCCGGCGCTCGATGTCAGCGAAAGCGCGAGCGGCTACACCGTGCTGCTCGACCTGCCCGGCGTGAGCAAGGAGGCCGTGAAGATCAGCATCGACGGCCGCCGCGTCAGCATCGACGCCGAACAAAGCCGCGATCCGGAACTGGCCGAAGGCGAAAAGCTGCTGCACCGCGAGCGCGCCGCCACACGCTTCTCGCGCAGCCTGCAGCTGCCGCAAGAGCTAAACCAAAACGAATGCAGCGCCAAGCTGGAAAAAGGCGTGCTGACCCTGAAGCTGAGCAAGCTGCAGGCCAGCGGCCCGACCCAGCTCATCGTCAGCTGATCATCAGCTATAGCCAAGCCTGGCCTGCAGGAGCGCGGCACTCAAGCCGCGCCCAGCGTCCAGCGCGGCCGCACCTCAAAGCCCGCGCCCGGACGCAAGCTGGCCAGGCCGCGCTGCAAACGCATCGCGGCGGCCATGGCAATCATGGCGCCGTTGTCGGTGCACAAGCTCAGCTCTGGGTAATGCACCCGGATCTGACGCTTGCCGCAAGCGGCATTGAGCTGCTCACGCAGATGGCGGTTGGCGCCGACGCCGCCCGCCACCACCAGGCGCTTGAGCCCGGTCTCTTTCAAAGCCAGCAGCGATTTGCGCAAGAGCAGTTCGACGATGGCCGCCTGCGTGCTGGCGGCCAGATCGGCTTTTTGCTGCTCGTTCGGCGCATCGCCCAAGCGCTTCACTTGAGTCAACACGGCAGTTTTCAGGCCAGCGAAGCTGAAATCGGGCTTGCCGCTTTTGAGCATGGGCCGCGGCAGATCAAATGCCGTCGGGTCGCCCCGCTCGGCCAGCTGGGCCAGATGCGGGCCACCCGGATAAGGCAGGCCCAGCAGTTTGGCGCTCTTGTCAAAGGCTTCACCGGCGGCGTCGTCGATGGTCTCGCCCAGCATCTGGTACTGGCCGACGTCATCCACCCGCATCAGCTGGGTGTGCCCGCCGGACACCAGCAAGGCCACAAAGGGAAACTCCGGCGGGTCGACCGACAGAAACGGCGACAGCAAATGCCCTTCGAGGTGGTGGACACCGACGGTGGGCTTGTCCAGCGCCGCCGCCATGGCCACAGCCACACCGGCACCGACCAGGAGTGCCCCAGCCAGGCCCGGGCCCTGGGTGTAGGCAATGACATCGATGTCGTTCAACGCCACGCCGGCCTGCGCCAGCACCTCACGCGTCAGCGGCAACACACGGCGGATGTGGTCGCGCGACGCCAGCTCCGGCACCACGCCACCATAGGCCTGGTGCATGCGGATCTGGCTGTGCAAGGCCTGGGCGCGCAGCTGGGGCGCGCCGGCAGCGGGCACTTCAACCAGCGCCACCCCGGTTTCGTCACAGGACGATTCAAAACCCAGAACCAGCATGGCTGCGCTCAGTGGCCTTCCTTGGCGTGGTTGATCGAGTACTTGGGGATCTCGATGGTGACATCCTTCTGGCCCAGGATGGCTTGGCAGCTCAGGCGCGAATCGGGCTCCAGGCCCCAGGCGCGGTCCAGCATGTCCTCTTCGCCCTCCTCCATCTCGGACAGCG
>JAIXSD010000338.1 GCA_027484885.1 Rubrivivax sp. | reverse complement strand
ATCAGCAGGAGCTGGCGGGTGCCGGGGTCCAGCACGATGGCGCTGGTGGTGATGTGGCCGCGCATCTGGGCGCGGTTGAAGGCATCGCCCTCGGGGTCTTGCAGCTGGGCCTGCAAGGCTTGCAGGCGCGCGCTTTCTTCGGGAAAGCGCTGGCTCAGATAGGCCTGCAGAATCAGGCAGGCCTGGGCGTGAACATTGGGGCGGGAGGTCGACATGGGGCCATTGTCCAGCCCCGGCGCCTCCCCTCCTCCGCTCTGCGCCCTTCGGCTCAGCTCACTTCAGCAGGCCTTCGGCCTTCAACGCTTCCTGCACGGCCGGGCGGCCGGCCACGCGGGCGCGGAAGGCCACGAGGTGCTCGAAGCCGCTGACGTCCACACCGACGTACTGGCCCCAGTTGCTGACCACGAAGAGGTAGGCATCGGCCACGGTGAACTGATCGCCCAACAGGTACTGCTTGCCTTCCAGCTGGGCATTGACCCAGGTGAGGCGCGCCATCAGCGCGGCACGGGCGACGGGCTTGTAGTCTTCCGGGGTGGCCGGGTTGAACAGGGGCGAGAAGCCCTTGTGCAGCTCGGAGGTGATGTAGTTCAGCCATTCCTGCAGGCGGTAGCGCGCCATGCTGCCGGCGGCGGGGGCCAGGTTCGAGGCGGGCGCCAGATCGGCGATGTACTGGACGATGGCCGGGCCTTCGGTCAGGCGCTCGCCGTTGTCCAGCTCCAGCACAGGCACCGAGCCCTTGGAGTTGATGGTGTAGAAGTCGGTGCCGTCCTGCAGCTTCTTGGTCTTGGTGCTGGCCAGCACCAGATCAAAACTCAGGCCCGCCTCGCGCAGGGCGATGTGGGGGGACAGGGAGCAGGCGCCGGGGCTGTAGTAGAGCTTCATGGTTCAGGGTTCCTTGCAAGAACTCGCCGGCCGACATGCCGGCAAAGCCCGAACCATACGCCGGTTTGGCGAGTCTTGCAGGAGGGCCCTGAACTGAGCCGGGCTCAGTCCTGCGGCACAAAGATCCAGAGCAGCAGGTAGACGAACAAGCCCGTGCCCACGCACAGCACCAGCAGGGTGAAGAGCAGGCGCCAGACCCAGGCATCCATGCCAGTGATGCGGGCCAGGCCGCCGCAGACACCACCCAGCCAGCGGTCTTCGCGGCTGCGGCGCAGCTCGTTCAGGCCGTTGGCGGCCGGTGCAAAACCTCCGGTGGCGGAGGCGCCTGCCGCGGCCTCGCCGCTCAGCAGCCGGGCCTTGGCCTGCGCGAACTCAGCGTCACTGAGCACACCGCGCTGGTGCAGCTCGGCCAGTTTGTGGAGTTCTTCGGCGACGGACATCAGGGTTCCTCCTTCTGAGTGGCGGGGCAGTCCTTGCCCCAGGCCTCAATCTAACGCGATTGACGGGCAGAGTCCGTGCGCTGCGACAAACTGCAGCGCCGGGCGCCTGAACGGCCGCCCCGCATTCCCCGCAGCTTGTCGCCGCCATCTGCCATTCGCCGCAGGCCGGCGGCAGGGCGGTGCAGGCGCTGCCCATAATCCGCCCCCATACAAGCACCCAAGTCTGGAGACGACGCGTATGTGGAAACAAAGACAAGGAACAGGAGCCGCCCCGCTGCTGAGCGGCCTGGCCCTGCTGCTGAGCACGGGCCTGGCGGCAGCCGCCGCGGGCGAAGGCGGCACGAGCGAGCCGGGCAGCGGCCCCACCCACGCTTGCCGCATCGAAGGCATGCCCAATGAGATGCAATGCGGCAGCGTCATGCGGCCGCTGGACCCGGCCAAGCCGCAGGGCACGCAGATCGAGATCCACTACCTGGTGGTGCCGGCCATGGCGCGCAACAAGCAGCCCGACCCGGTGTTGATGCTGGCCGGTGGCCCCGGCCAAAGCGCCATCTCGCTGGCACCGCGCATGCTGAACGTGCTCAAGCGCCTGAACAACCGCCGCGACCTGGTCTTCATCGACCAGCGCGGCACCGGCAAATCGGCCCCGCTGCAGTGCGCCGACGACAGCAAGCTGCCGGTCGCGGAAGGCCTGGACCCGCAAGCCCAGGAGCGCCGCCTGCGCGACTGCCAGGAGGCGCTCAGCCGCCTGCCCCACGGCGATCTGCGCCTGTACACCACGACGATTGCCATGCAGGACTTCGAAGCCGTGCGCCTGCAGCTGGGCGCACCGCAGTGGAACCTGTACGGCGCGTCCTACGGCACACGCGCCGCGCTGGAGTACATGCGCCAGTTCCCGAGCCAGGTGCGGCGCGCCCTGATCGACGGCGTGGCGCCGCCCGACATGGTGCTGCCCGCCAGCTTCTCGACCGACAACCAGGCCGCGCTGGACGCCGCCTTCAGCGCCTGCGAGAAAGAGCCGGCCTGCCAGGCCCGCCACCCGCAGCTGCGCGCCCAGTGGCAGGCGCTGCTGGCCAGCGTGCCGCGCCAGATCACGGTGCGCCAGCCCATGACCGGCAAGCCCGAGCAGTTCACGCTGACCCGCAGCCAGCTGCTGCGCGCCGTGCGTGGCCCGCTCTACATGCCGGCCCTGGCCGCCGCCCTGCCCGCCGCCATCGGCGACGCGGCCGAGGGCCGCTTCGACGGCCTGATGGGCCTGACCAGCACCATGAGCTCGAACAAGAGCACCCGCCTGGCCATGGGCATGCATTTCTCGGTGGTCTGCGCCGAGGACCTGCCCCGCCTGCCGCAAGCCACCGACAAGCCGGGCGCCGACTACGGCAACAGCGACGCCCTGCTCTACAGCGCCGCCTGCAAGACCTGGCCCCGCGGCGAGGTGCCCGAGGCCTTCTACCAAATCCCCAAGGCCAGCATGCCGGTGCTGGTGCTCAGCGGTGGCGCTGACCCGGTAACCCCACCCCGCCACGGCGAGCGGGTCACCAAAGCCCTGGGCGACAAGGCCCAGCACATCGTCGTGCCCGAGGCCGGCCACGGCGTGGCCACCATCGGCTGCATGCGCGATGTGATGTTCCGCTTCTTCGATGCCAAGACCGACGCCGCCGCCCTGCCCCAGGACGCCGCCTGCGCCACCCGCATCCCGCGCCCGCTGGCCTTCGTGCCGGTGCAAGACGCTTCTGCCACCAAGGTGCAGCCATGATTGAAATCAAAAACGTCAGCAAGAGCTTCGTCAGCGCCAGCGGCGGCTCGTCTCTGTTCAAAAAGGGCAAGAAGCAGACGGTGCAAGCGGTGCGCGATGTCAGCCTGAACGCACCGAACGGCCGCATCACCGGCCTGCTGGGCGCCAACGGTGCCGGCAAGACCACCACCTTGCGCATGCTGGGCGGCTTGTTCGAGCCCGACCAGGGCCAGATCAGTGTCGACGGCATCCAGGTCAGCCAAGCGCCGCGCCAGGCCCTGGCGCGCATGGGCATCCTGGGCGACGCGCATGGCCTCTACCCGCGCCTGAGCGCCCGCGAGAACATCATCTACTTCGGCCGCCTGCAGGGCATGGAGCCCGATGCGGCCAATGCCCGCGCCGAGGAGCTGGCGCGCCTGCTGGACATGCGCCACATCCTGGACCGCCGCAGCGATGGCTTCAGCCAGGGCGAGCGCATGAAGACGGCCCTGGCCCGTGCCCTGGTGCATGACCCGGCCAATATCGTGCTGGACGAGCCGACCAACGGCCTCGATGTGCTGGCCACCCGGGCGCTGCGCGAGGCGCTGCGGCATCTGCGCTCGCCCGAAGGCGGCGGCAAGTGCATCGTTTTCTCCACCCACATCATGCCGGAGGTGGAACAGCTCTGTGAGCATGTGGTGGTGGTGGCGCAAGGCCGCAGCGTGGCCGAAGGCTCGGTGCCCGAGCTGCTGGCCCTGGCCGGAGAAAAGCACTTCGAAGATGCCTTTGTGAAGCTGGCCTTCACTCAACAACAGCAACAACAACAGCAAGAGGTGGCCGCATGAAAGACAGCAGCCTGTTGAAGAACTTCTGGATCGTCTTGCGCAAGGAGGTGATCGATGCCTTGCGCGACCGCCGCACCCTGCTGCGCCTGTCCATCCCCGCGGTGCTGATGGGCCCGCTGCTGCTGCTGGCGCTCTCGGGCCTGATCTCCTCGCTGGAAGGCCAGGCCGACAAGCGCGAGGTACAGGTGGTGGGCATCGAACATGCGCCCAGCCTGCGCAACTTCCTGGAGCGCCAGACCTACACCCTGAAACAGGCCCCGGCTGACTACGAAGCACGGCTGCGCGCCAGCACCTTGCTGGAGCCGGTGCTGGTGATCGGCAAGAACTTCGAGGCCGAACTGCTGGCCGGCGACAAGCCGACGGTGGAGCTGGTCAGCGACAGCGCCAACCAACGCGCCAGCGCCGGTGTCGGCCGGCTGGAGCGCCTGGTCAATGCCTTCAGCCAGGAGCGTGCCTCCCTCAGCCTGGCCCTGCGTGGCGTCTCGGGCGAGCTGCTGCAGCCCGTGGCCATCGAAGAGCGTGACCTGGCCAGCGTGCAGGCCCGCGCCGCCCGCATCACCGGCATCATCCCCATGTTCATCATCATGGCGGTACTCTACGGCGCCCTGACGGCCGCCCTGGACAGCACGGCCGGCGAGCGCGAACGCGGTTCGCTGGAGCCCCTGCTGATGAACCCGGTGCAGCACATCGCCCTGGTGCTGGGTAAATGGGGTGCGGTGGCCTTGCTGGGCATGGCGGTGGCGCTGATTGCCTGCGTCAGCTTCGTGCCGGCGCAGTGGCTGCTGCAGAGCGACAGCCTGCAAGCCATGTTCCAGTTCGGCAGCTACGAGGTGGTCGCCTTCCTGCTGCTGCAGCTGCCGCTGGCCGTGGGCATCAGCGCGGTGCTGATGGCCCTGGCCATCCGCTCCAAGACCTTCAAGGAAGCGCAGGCCGGCAGCACCATGGTGATGACTGCGGTGAGCCTGATGCCCATGGTCACCCTGCTCAACCCGGGCGGCGAGGCGCCCTGGTATCTGTGGGTGCCCGGTCTGGCGCAGAACACCTTGATGATGCTGGTGCTCAAGGGCGAAACGCTCAGCGCTGCCCAGGTCCTGCCTGGCGTCGCCGTGGGCCTGGCCCTGATGGCCGGCGGCCTGCTCTTCGTGGCCCGCTCCATGCGCGGCGCGGTGTCCAAGTAGGCGCGGCAGCTTTCCCTTCTTCTCCCTCCAACACAAGCCCGGGCATGCCCGGGCTTTTTTGTGAGCGCTGGGAGGCGGAGAACGGCATGAAACGGTCCCTCGGATGGTTGTTGATCGGGCCGACTGGGCACTCTGCTCCGTTCATGTCCCCCGTCGCCCGACTCCGTCGGGCGCCTCCTCCTTTACTTCACTTCGCAGAGCACCCAGCCGACCCGATCCAGCACGGCCTTGCTTCTTCGGTAAAAGCGCCGAGCGTTGGATCTGACAAGGGGTGTCGGGTGAGTGCTGAAGCGAAGTAAAGGAGGAGGTCCGCGCGCAGCGCGGGCCGGGGGACATGAGCGGAAGCACTCGCCCGGCGCCTCTTGTCACAAGCCCGACCTTCAAGGGCTGCAATGTGCCGAGAGCTACCCTCAATGCTGCCCGAGCGCTCGCTGCACTTCGTACTGCCAGGGCAAGGTGTGAACGATCTCGTTGAGCTGACGGGCGGATTCCAGCGGCGCCAGCACTTCGCCTTCGGCATT
>JAIXSD010000568.1 GCA_027484885.1 Rubrivivax sp. | reverse complement strand
CCGACCTTGATCGAAGTGGCCTTGGTGCTGGGCCTGCTGGCCTTCAAGTTCGACGCATCGTTTGCCTGGATCACGCTGGGCGCCCTGGTGCTCTATATCGGCTTCACCATCACCGTGACTGAATGGCGCACCAAGTTCCGCAAGCAACTCAATGAGCTGGATTCGGTGGCGCACAGCAAGGCCATCGACTCCCTGCTGAACTACGAGACTGTCAAGTATTTCAACAACGAAGACTTTGAGGCCCGCCGCTATGACGAGAGCCTGGAGAAGCTGCGCCGCGCCCAGCTGAAGTCGCAGTCCACGCTGTCTCTGCTGAACACCGGTCAGCAGCTCATCATTGCGTCCGCCCTGGTGATGATGCTCTGGCGCGCCACGGCTGGCGTGGTGGCGGGCACCATGAGCCTGGGCGATTTGGTCATGGTCAATGCCTTCATGATCCAGCTCTACATCCCGCTGAACTTTCTCGGCGTGATTTACCGCGAGATCAAGCAAAGCCTGACCGACCTGGACAAGATGTTCGGCCTGCTGGAGCGCGAGCGCGAGGTGGCGGACCGGCCCGGTGCGCGTGAGCTGGTGGTGCAGGGCGCTGCGGTGCGTTTTGAGGATGTGCACTTTGCTTACGAGCCGAGTCGTCCCATCCTGCAAGGCCTGAGCTTTGAGATCCCGGCCGGCAAGAAAGTGGCCGTGGTCGGCCCCAGCGGGGCGGGCAAGAGCACGCTGGCTCGCCTGCTCTATCGTTTTTACGATGTCGATTCCGGCCGCATCACCATCGATGGACAGGCACTGTCCGCGGTCACGCAGTCCAGCCTGCGGCGCGCCATCGGCATCGTGCCGCAGGACACGGTGCTCTTCAACGACACCGTGGCCTACAACATCGCCTACGGCCGCCCGGGCGCCAGCCGTGAGCAGATCGAAGAGGCCGCGCGTGCCGCCCACATCCATGACTTCATCAGCGCCACGCCCAGGGGCTATGAAACCCTGGTTGGCGAGCGCGGGCTCAAGCTCAGCGGCGGCGAAAAACAGCGGGTGGCGATTGCCCGCACCCTGCTCAAGAATCCGCCGCTGCTGATTTTTGACGAAGCCACCTCGGCGCTGGATTCACGCAACGAGCGCGCCATTCAGGCCGAGCTGGAGGCTGCAGCGCAGAACAAGACCGTGCTGGTCATTGCCCACCGCCTGTCCACCGTGGTCGACGCGCACGAGATCCTGGTGATGGAAGGGGGCCGCATCGCCGAGCGTGGCTCGCACGCGGTCTTGATGGAGCAGGACGGCCTCTACGCCCGCATGTGGCGTCTCCAGCAGAGCGGCGCTGAGACCTGAGCGTGGCAGGAAGTGCAGCCGGTCCTGAAATAAAAAAGCCCGCACGAGGCGGACTTTTTTCTGCGCAGCGGAAATTCAAGCCGCCGCAGCCATAGCCGAGCCGATCAGGCCTGCTTTTGCTGCTTGCGCTTGCGCGTGTAAGCCAAGGCACCCAGGGCCGCCAGGCTCAGGGCGATGGAGCCTGGCTCGGGGACATTGCTGCCGCCACGACCGAGTTGAATGTTGTCGAGGAAGAATTCACCGCTGCTGGCGCTCAGGCTGATCAGGCTGGCGCCGGTGAATCCCTTCAGGGTCACGGTCGACCAGACGCAGTAATAGCCTTGCACGGGTTGGCCGTTCTCATCCTTGCACTCAGTGCCCGCGCCGGCCAGGTCGAGCGAGCCGAGCACGCTGCGTTGACCGTTGGCGTCGGCATCGCCATAAACCAGCGCTTTGCCTGCACCGCTCGCGCCCGTGGTGAAGGAGATCTTCAGCTCATCGTCGAAATGGTCGCCCACAAAGATGTCGACCGCGCCGGAATTGCCCACATACAGGGCACGAACCGAGGCGCCAGGAACCACCGGCGGTTGGAAGAAATTGCCCTCGCCGCCGGCCTTGTAGCTGCTGGCTACATTGAGTGCGTTCTGCGAGAAGCTGATGTTGCTGCTGGCGTAGGGGTTGTTGGTGAACAGCGACTGGGTGGCGAAGCCACCCACTTGGAAGTCCAGCACCGGATTGGCCATCGACGGCGCAGCCACAGCGATCAAGGTCGATGCCACCAGAGTCTTCAGAGCTTTCATGAGCCGGTCCCGTTGTTTCGGTCGATAGATGAGTTGCAGTTGCAAATGCAATGGATTGGTCGGGGCTGAACGGTGGCTGTTGTCGGCGCGACCGTGATTTCCCTTCTCCCTGGGCTGGACTGTAAACACAGTCAACCGGCTTGGGCATGACCTGGCCCCCTCCACTTGAGGGGGCTGCGTACCCGGAAATTCAAGCGGCGCAGGGTTTCCCAGGGGTGAGGGTGTGCCGGGCTACACTGAAAGCGTGGAAACCAAGTGGTTTGAAGATTTTGTGAGCCTGGCCGAGACGCGCAGCTTTTCGCGCTCGGCCCAGCTTCGGCATGTCACCCAGCCGGCCTTTTCGCGCCGGATCCAGGCGCTTGAGGCCTGGGCAGGGGTGGACCTGGTCGATCGCTCGTCCTACCCGACCCGGCTGACAGGCGCGGGTGAGACCCTGCTGGCGCAGGCGGTCGAAATCCTGGGCCAGCTTCAGGCCACGCGCAATATGCTTCGCAGCCACCAGTCGGCCGGCCAGGACATGATCGAGTTCGCCGTGCCGCACTCCCTGGCCTTCAGCTTCTTCCCGCACTGGCTGATGGACCTGCGCCAGCGCTTCGGTGCCCTCAAGTGCCGGCTCAATGCGCTCAATGTGCACGACGCCATGCTTCAGCTCAGCGAAGGCAATTGCGATCTGCTGATCGTCTACCACCACGCCAGCCAGCCCTTGCAGCTGGACCCGGAGCGCTACCAGATGGCCTCACTCGGCCATGAGACCCTGGCCGCCTACGCCCGCGCCGATGCCCAGGGCGAGCCCATGTTCCGCTTGCCCGGCCATCCGGGGCAGAAGATTCCTTTTCTCAGCTACGCCTCGGGGGCCTATCTCGGCCGGCTGGTTGAGCTGATCGTCAAGGCCAGCACGCTGCCCCTGAATCTCGACGCGATTTACGAAACCGACATGGCCGAAGGCCTCAAGGCCATGGCGCTGGAAGGCCACGGCCTGACCTTTCTGCCCGCCAGTTCGGTCAAGAAGGAACTGCAAGCCCAGCGCCTGGTTCAGGCAGCGCCGCCTGGGCAGTTCGAGCTGACCATGGAATTGCGCATTTACCGTGAGCGGCCCGAGCTGTGCCGCCGCAGCAAGCCGGGCGCCCAGGCGCTTTGGGATTTCCTGACGCAGCACAAGAGCCTGGCCTGAGCGCCAGGCTTGAGAATCCGCGCCTTGCCGACCGCCCTGCGTAAAAACACGTATTTGGCGCGCGCCCTGGCCGTGGTCTGCTCTGCACATGCGGCGCGGGCCCCATCTGGCCGTGTTTTAGGAAATTTAATACGGCCCCCAGGGGCCCTTGCTTAGACTGTGCGGCTGCGTGTTGCGGCCACCCCGATTTTTCTGCCATCCCTTTCGCCTTCCTTCCCGCCTTTGAATCTGGAGTGCATGTTCATGAACAAGAAATCTCTGCTCGCCCTCGCTTTGCTGGCCGCCGCCGGCCTGTCTCAGGCCCAAGCTCAGGACACCTTGAAGAAGATCAAGGACACCGGCAGCGTGACCATGGGTGTGCGTGAGTCCTCGGGCTCGCTGTCCTACACCCTGGGTGACGGCAAGTACGTGGGCTACCACGTCGAGATCTGCCAGAAGGTCCTGGCCGATGTGCAAAAGGCGCTGGGTCTGGCCAAGCTGGACGTGAAGTACCAACCGGTCACCTCGCAGAACCGCATTCCGCTGGTTCAGAACGGCACCGTGGACATCGAGTGCGGCTCCACCACCAACAACGCAGCGCGTCAAAAAGACGTGGCCTTTGCGGTCACCACCTTCGTGGAGGAAGTGCGCATTGCAGTGAAGGGCAGCTCCGGCATCACCAGCATCGCCCAGCTCAACGGCAAGAATGTGGCCACCACCACCGGCACCACCTCGGTGCAACTGCTGCGCAAGCATGAGCGCGCCACCGGCGTGGATTTCAAGGAAGTGTTCGGCAAAGACCATGCCGACAGCTTCCTTCTGCTGGAGTCGGGCCGTGCCGACGCTTTCGTGATGGACGGCGCCATCCTGGCCGGCAATATCGCCAAGGCCAAGACCCCGGCTGATTTCAAGATCGTCGGTGAAGTGCTGTCGGTCGAGCCGATCGCCATCATGATCCGCAAGGACGACCCGGCCTTCAAGAAGGTCGTGGACGACAGCATCATCGCCCAGATGAAGTCCGGCGATATCGCCAAGACCTGGAGCAAGTGGTTCGAACAGCCCATCCCGCCGACCAACACCAAGGTGGGCATGCCGGCCAACGAGAACACCAAAAACGCCTGGGCCCACCCGAACGACAAGCCGGCCGAGGACTACGCCAAGAAGTGAGCCTGAGCAAGACAGGCTGAAAAATCCAGACGGTTTCGCACTGTCTGCATGAACGAGGCCGCCGGGAAACCTCGCCCGGTGGCCTCGCTGTTTTTCTGATCGGAGAGCTGTAGTGGCGACGACATGGGATTGGCAGGTGTTCTGCAAGAACACCATTGACCAGGAGGTGATGCCTCGTTGCATGGGCAACGCAGGCGAGATCACCTATCTGGATTGGATGATGTCGGCCTGGGGCTGGACGCTG
>JAIXSD010000218.1 GCA_027484885.1 Rubrivivax sp. | reverse complement strand
GCTGGTGACTTTGCCGAGCCCTACTTCAAGCGCCAGTACGACCTGCTGCGCGCCCGTGCCACCGGCGAGGCCCAGTCCAGCGCCAAAGGCGCCTGGCTGAAGGAGCACCGGACGGTGGACGGCCAGGAACGCAGCTACTCCATCCACGTCGGTCAGGCCGATGTGGCCGGCCAGCTGCGCGATGTGCGCATCTTCGAGTTTGATGAGCATGGTGGCCTGATTTCACGCACCGCAGCCGAGCGCGCCAATGTGGACAAGCAAGGCCTGTGGCAGCTGCAAGCCGTGCAGCGCACCGAATGGTCGGCCCGCGGCACATCGGCCACGCCTGGCAAGGCGGAGACACCTGTGCGCGAGCTGCGCCTGCCCAGCATCGATTGGCCCAGCAGCCTGCATGCCGGCGTGATCACGGCGGCGGTGCTGCCGGCGGGCTCCATGTCCACACTGGAGCTCTACCGCTACACCGAGCATCTGTCGGCCCAGGAGCAGTCGGCCCAGGTCCATAACATCC
Organism: Rubrivivax sp.; assembly: GCA_027484885.1. Taxonomy (GTDB): domain Bacteria; phylum Pseudomonadota; class Gammaproteobacteria; order Burkholderiales; family Burkholderiaceae_C; genus Paucibacter_A. The sequence goes on along the minus strand of JAIXSD010000218.1, from coordinate 2,915 downwards.
AGTTCTGGCGCAAGGCGCTCTACCCCTTTGCCTGCTTCGTGATGATTGCCCTGGCCCTGCCCTTCGCCTACCTGCACGGGCGCTCGGGCGGCATCAGCCTCAAGGTCTTCGGCGGCATCATGCTGGGCATCAGCTTTGTGCTGCTGAACAATGTCGCCGGCCATATGGGCATCCTGAACAACTGGACCCCTTGGGCCGCCGCCGCCTCACCCAGCCTTGTTTACCTCGCCCTGTCCCTGGCCGCGTTTGGCTGGCTGGTCCGCTACCGTTGAAACCGCATCACCACCACAAAGTACCCCAGCCATGAGCCAAGGACTGCTTCTTTTCGCCCACGGCGCCCGTGATCCCGAGTGGGCCCGCCCGTTTGAAGCCGTGGCCGCGCGCCTGGCTCAGCAGCGCCCGGGCCTGGCGATGCGCCTGGCTTACCTGGAGTTCATGTCACCCAGCCTGGAAGAAGCCGCCCACAGCCTGGCAGCCCAGGGCTGCCAGCAGATCCACATCGTGCCCATGTTCCTGGGCACCGGGGGGCATGTGCGCCGCGACATCCCGCCCCTGCTGGCAGGCCTGAAAAGCCAGTACGGCGATGCCGTGCAGTGGCACTTGCACCCCGCCCTGGGTGACCAGGAGCGCATCATCCAGGCCATGACCGATGCCAGCCTGGCCTGGCTCGATGGGCCAGCCGAGGAGCGCGCATGAATCTGCACCAGTTCCGTTTCGTGCAGGAAGCGGCCCGCCGCAACCTCAATCTGACCGAAACCGCCAAAGCCCTGTTTACCTCGCAGCCGGGCGTGTCGAAGGCGATTCTGGAGCTGGAAGAAGAGCTGGGCATCGACATCTTCTCGCGCCACGGCAAGCGCCTGCGCCGCATCACCGAGCCGGGCCAGCAGGTGCTGGCCGCCATCGAAATCATCATGCGCGAGGTCAACAACCTCAAGCGCATCGGCGACGAATATTCCAAGCAGGACAGTGGCACCCTGTCCATCGCCACCACCCACACCCAGGCGCGCTATGTGCTGCCGGGCCCAGTGGCGCAACTGCGCCGGCAGCTGCCGCTGGTGCGCGTGAGCCTGCACCAGGGCAACCCGGACCAGGTGGTGCGCATGCTGCTCGACGACAGCGCCGATGTCGGCCTGGCCACCGAATCGCTGGCCCAGATCGAAGAGCTGGTCACCCTGCCCTGCTACGAATGGCAGCATGTGCTGGTGGTGCCGGCCGAGCACCCCCTGGCCCAGGTGGAGCGTCCGAGCCTGGAGCAACTGGCCGCCGAGCCTCTGGTGTCCTACCACCCCAGCTTCACCGGGCGCACCCGCATCGACCGGGCCTTCCAGACCCGCCATCTGCACCCCAATTTCGTGCTCGAAGCGATCGACTCCGATGTGATCAAAACCTATGTCCGGCTGGGCATGGGCGTGGGCATCGTGGCTGAGATGGCAGTGCGCGAAGACCCGCCCGACGGTGGCCTGGTGTCGCGACCGCTGGGCCACTTGTTCGGACAGAATGTGACCCGCATCGCCTTCAAGCGTGGCGCTTATTTGCGCAATTACGTCTACAGCTTTGCCGAGCTGCTGTCCGACCGGCTGAACCGCCCGCTGCTGGAACGCGCCATGAGTGGCGAGGCCAGCGACTACAAGCTCTAGCCCGCTGTTTTTCGATCGCCGCCAGGCCAGGCGCGTGTGCTTGCAACTTGGCCTGCGCTTCAGCCCGCACCTGCCATCGACCATGACCGCATCGAACTCTCCCGCCAGCCTGACCCTGCCCCTCACCCTGAACAGCCGCCTGCCGAATGTGGGCGCCACCATCTTCAGCACCATGTCGGCGCTGGCGCAGGCGCATGGGGCCGTCAATCTGGGCCAGGGCTTCCCTGATTTCGATTGCGACCCGGCGCTGATCGAAGCCGTGCATGCAGCCATGCAGGCAGGCCATAACCAATACCCGCCCATGCCCGGTGTGCCCGCCTTGCGCGAAGCCGTGGCTGCCAAGCTGCAAGCCACACATGGCCAGGCCTACTGCCCCGATCGCGAGATCACCATCACCGCTGGCGCCACCCAGGCCATCCTTTGTGCCTTGCTGGCCGTCGTCCACCCGGGCGATGAGGTGATCGTGCTGGAGCCCTGCTACGACAGCTACGCGCCGAACATCGCCCTGGCTGGCGGTGTGCTGGTGCGCGTGCCGCTGGACCCGCAGACCTTCCGCCCTGATTTCGACCGCCTCCGCGCCGCGCTCAGCCCGCGCACCCGCGCCCTCATCATCAACACCCCGCACAACCCCAGCGCCACGGTCTGGAGCGACGCCGAGATGCGCCAGCTGGCCGAGCTGCTGCGCGACACCGCGGTGCTGCTGATCAGCGATGAGGTCTACGAGCACATGGTCTTCGACGGCCAGGCCCATCAAAGCGTGGCCCGTTTTCCGGAGCTGGCCGCGCGCAGCCTGATCGTCTCCAGCTTCGGCAAGACCTTTCACGTCACCGGCTGGAAGGTCGGTTATGTCGCGGCCCCGGCCGCCCTGAGCGCCGAGTTCCGCAAGGTGCACCAGTACACGGTGTTTTCGGTCAACACGCCGGTGCAGCTGGGCCTGAGCCGCTACCTGGCCGACCCCAAACCCTACCTCGACCTGCCAGCGTTCTACCAGCGCAAGCGCGATCATTTCCGCGCGGGCCTGGCCCACAGCCGGCTGCGCCTGCTGCCCTGCCAAGGCAGCTATTTCCAGTGCGTGGACTACCGCGAGCTCGAAGCCGGCCGCGCCCTCAACGACGCCGAGTTCTGCCAGTGGCTGACGCGTGAAGTCGGCGTAGCAGCAATTCCCGTCTCCGCCTTCCACGCCGACAAGCAGGACCAGGCTCGCGCCAGCGAAGACAAGATCATTCGCTTTTGCTTCGCCAAGAAGGACGACACACTGGACCGCGCGCTGACGCTGCT
>JAIXSD010000108.1 GCA_027484885.1 Rubrivivax sp. | reverse complement strand
CTCTGATGCATGCCGCCCCCGGCCTCGGCCAGGCAGAAGGGATAGTGGGTGGTGTCGATCAATCCGGCAGCGGGCGTTCCATCGACATTGCCCATCTCGCCGATCACACGGCGCGTGTTGAAGAGGAACACGCCCGAGGGCGGCAGCGCATCGCGCGAACCTTGCCAGAAGCCATCGGCGTAAGCTCCTGAGACCGGCAGGACTTCGCGCGGCGGGATGTCCAGCGTGGGCCAGCCAGTGACGGTGTAAATCGGCATCGTCATGCCCGCTTGCAGCGCCAGACGCTTCAACTCGCTGATGTGTTCAGCGCCGCAACCGGGGCCGGTCGCGCCGTACTCGTTTTCAAGTTGCAGGCCGATCACGGGCCCACCGTCGCACCACAGCTGACCCTTGATCTGCGCAGCGATCTGATCGAAAAGACGCTGCACATGCCCCAGGTAGACCGCGTCGTTGCAACGCAAGGGCCCTGTGTCCGGCAGCCAATCCGGAAAGCCCCCGAGACGCACCTCGGCATGCACCCAGGGCCCGGGTCGCAGATAGACCAAGAGGCCCGCCTCGGCCGCCAGCGCAACAAATCGCGCCAAGTCACGCTGACCGTCCCAGCGCCACACACCGCGGCGCGGCTCATGGTGATTCCAGATGACGTAGCTGGCCACCACATTCACGCCGCCGGCGCGCATCTTGGCCAACTCCGCAGCCCATTCGGATGCGGGCGTCCGGCTGTAGTGGAACTCCCCCATCACCGGCATCCAAGGCTTGCCGTCCAGCTCCAGGTAGCGGCTGTTCACCGTGAGCTCGCGCTGCGGATGCGGGAAATGCCCCAGATTCAAGAAGCCGGTCTCAGGCACGGGGGCCGCAGGCGGCACAGTCACATGCACCAGGGAAGTTGTCTCACTCACAAGCGGTAGCCGCAAAGCGGGTTAATCGTTTAATTCAACAAAGTAGACCCAACATGCACCAAAGCAGCAATACGGGTAAGCCCGAGATCGGCACCAAAACGGTGAGCCAACTTGGCTGAGTTGAGTCAATTTCGCCCAGATATGGCGCGCCCGTGCATTGTATGTGCAGCGAAAACCTCGAGGACTGCAGCAAGCAACAGCCCCGATTGACAGCAAAGCCTCCACTTGATCCAATTGGATTAATCGCTTAACCCAAAACACGACGTGAACCCTTCCAAACCCAGGCCTGCACTTCAACTCGGTGTTTGCTACTACCCGGAGCAATGGCCGCGCGAACGCTGGCCGGCCGACGCCAAAGCCATGCGCGAGCTGGGGCTGAGCACGGTGCGGATCGCCGAATTTGCATGGTCCCGCATGGAAACCTCGCCGGGGCAATTCGACTGGTCCTGGCTGGATGAGGCCATCGATGTGCTGGCCGGCGAAGGCCTGCAAGTCGTGCTGGGCACCCCGACCGCCGCCCCACCGCAATGGCTGATCGAAGCCCATCCTGACATCCTGCCGATGGACGCTCAAGGTCGCGTCAAACCCTTCGGCGCGCGCCGCCATTACTGCTTCTCCAGCCCGGCGATGCATGAGGCTTCGCAGCGCATCGTCACCGCCATGGCACAGCGTTATGGCCGCCACCCCGCCGTCATCGCCTGGCAAACCGACAACGAGTACGGTTGCCATGACACCACCCTCTCCTACAGCCCGGCGGCGCTGAGCAGCTTCAGAACATGGCTGGCCGAACGCTATCAAGGCAACATCAACACATTGAACGAGGCCTGGGGCACGGCCTTCTGGGGCTTGCAGTACAGCGGCTTCGAGCAGATCGGATTCCCGGTGGGGCAACCCACCAGCCCGCTCCCGAATCACGCACTCGACTTCCGCCGTTTCGCCTCGGACGAAGTGCTGCGCTTCAACCGCCTGCAGGTCGAGATCTTGCGCGAGCATGCGCCGGGTCGGCCGGTGCTGCACAACTTCATGGGCTTGTTCGGTGACTTCGATCACCACGCCATGGCTCAGGACCTCAGCATCGCTGCGTGGGACAACTATCCCTTGGGATTTCTGGACACGGCCGCCCGCTTCCTGCCTGAGTCGGCCCGGCTGCAGTGGGCGCGGAGCGGGCATCCCGACATCAGCGCCTTCCAGCACGACCTGTACCGCGGCGTCGGCCACGGCCGGCTGTGGGTGATGGAGCAACAGGCCGGCCCGGTCAACTGGGCCGACTGGAACGCCCTGCCGCTTCCGGGCATGGTGCGTGCCTGGACCTGGGAGGCGTTCGCTCACGGTGCCGAGCTGGTGTCCTACTTCCGCTGGCGCCAGTTGCCCTTCGGCCAGGAGCAGATGCACTCCGGACTGAACCGGCCCGATGGCATGCCGGACGTCGGCGCCGAGGAAGCCGCTCAAGTCAGCTCAGAAATCGACCGCCTGCTCGCAGAAGATGGCGAAGACGCGCTGCACACCCAAGCCGCCGGCGTGGCGCTCGTGCTGGACTACCCTTCCCTGTGGATGACACAGATCCAGCCACAGGGGGCCGACATGGTCGGCTTCGGCGTGCTGCTGCGCTACTACAGCGCCATGCGCCGCCTTGGACTGGACATCGACATCGTCGGGCCGCAACAAGATCTGAGCGCCTACGCGCTGGTGCTGCTGCCCAGCCTGCTGCACGTGCCCGAGGCACTGCAGCAGCAGTTGGCAACGCTTGCTGCGGTGGTCGTCGCGGGTCCGCGCTGCGGCAGCAAGACGGCCGAGCTCAGCATCACCCAGCCGCTCCCGCCTGGCCCCTTGCGGCCATGGCTGCCCATGCAGGTGCGGGCGGTCGAGTCCATGCGGCCCGGGCGCCATTACGCCGTCGACGGCGGCGGCCAGGGCGAGCAATGGCGCGACCTGATCGAGCCGCAGGCCGGCGTCGCCGTGCATGCGCGCTATGAAGACGGCTGGCCGGCGTGGCTGAGCCACGGTCGTTGGCACAGCCACGCCGGCCTGGTCAACGAGGCCCTGCTGATCGACTGGCTGGCCGAGGCGGCTCGGCAGGCTGGCCTGACCGTGGCACCGCAGGCCCTCCCTGAAGGCCTGCGCCTGCGGCGCCGCGGCCGCTGGCAGTTCGCCATCAACCACGGCCCGGCCCCGGCCGCGGTACCGGTGCCAGAAGGCCACAAGCTGCTGCTGGGCGAGCGACTGCTGCCGGCCGGTGGCGTGGCCGCCTGGCTTCTCAACCCCAAGGACTGAGCCCGCAATGTCTAGCCCACTCTTCCCCAGCGCCGCACGGCGCGTTCTGGTCACCGGCGGCGCCGGCTACATCGGCAGCATCACGGTGGTGCGCTTGATCGAGGCCGGCTGGACACCGCTGATTCTGGACAACTTCAGTAACAGCCACCCCGAGGTGCTCCAGCGCATCGAGCGGCTGACGGGCTACGCCCCACAGCTGTACCGGGCCGATGTGCGTGACCGTGCCGCACTGGACCGTGTCTTTGCCGAGCAGCGCATCGATGCGGTGATCCATTTTGCAGGCCTCAAAGCAGTCGGTGAGTCGGTGCGCCTGCCGCTGGACTACGCCGAAGTCAATGTGGCTGGCAGCGTGCAACTGCTGCAAGCCATGCGGCAGCACGGCGTGCGACACATCGTGTTCAGCTCCTCGGCCACCGTCTATGGGGACGCACGCATCATGCCGCTGACCGAGGACATGACCGGAATCCCCACCAGCCCCTACGGGCGCAGCAAATGGCAGGTGGAGCAGATCTTGGCCGACCTGGCCGCATCGGACCCCAGCTGGTCCGTCGCGGCGCTGCGTTACTTCAATCCGGTGGGCGCCCACCCCAGTGGGGAGCTCGGCGAGGATCCGCAAGGCACACCCAACAACTTGATGCCCTTCATTGCACAGGTCGCCGTAGGCCGCCAGCCTGAGTTGCGCGTCTTTGGCAACGACTACCCCACCGTCGACGGCACGGGCGTGCGCGACTATCTGCATGTGCTCGATCTGGCCGATGGCCACGTGGCCGCCCTTGAACTCTTGCGCCGAGAAGCGGGCTTGCATGTGCTGAACCTGGGCACCGGGCGCGGCCACAGCGTGCTGGAGCTGAAGGCGGCGTTCGAGCGCGCATGCGGACGTGAGTTGCCCACACGCTTCGTGGAGCGCCGCCCCGGCGACGTGGCCCAAATGTGGGCAGACGCCAGCCGGGCACGCGACAAGCTGGGCTGGCAGGCCCAATTGAGCCTGCAACAGATGTGCGATGACACCTGGCGCTGGCAGTCGCGCCATCCCCAGGGATACCGCGCCCGCTGAAACCCGATCGATACCCCTCCGGACGACCTCATGACCTTCGACCGCAACCTCCATTCCCATCGCCGCTACAACCCGCTCGCCGGGCGCTGGGTGCTGGTCTCGCCACAGCGCAGTCAGCGCCCATGGCAGGGACAGACCGAGAGCCCTGACAACGACATTCGTCCGGCCCACGATCCGAGCTGCTACCTCTGCGCCGGCAACACGCGCATCAACGGTGAACAGAACCCGCCCTACACCGGCACCTTTGTGTTCGAGAACGATTTCGCCGCCTTGATGGCCGATGTTCCCGGACCCAGCGAGACCGACGCTGGCGGAGCCCTGTTCCAAGCACAACCGGCGCGTGGCACCAGCCGCGTGATCTGCTTCTCACCAGATCACAGCCGCAGCCTGCCAGAGCTCGACGATGCGGCCTTACTCGGCGTGGTTGAAACCTGGTGCGCACAGACCGAAGAGCTGGCGCAGCGCTGGCGTTGGGTCCAGGTGTTCGAGAACAAGGGCTCCATGATGGGATGCTCCAACCCGCACCCGCACGGCCAAGTCTGGGCCAGCGATTTCGTGCCCGACCTTCCGCAACGCGAAGACCAACACCAGCGGGACTGGATGAACACCCACGGCGAGCCCATGCTG
>JAIXSD010000125.1 GCA_027484885.1 Rubrivivax sp. | reverse complement strand
TCGATCATGGCCAGCACCTGGGCCGTTTGGCCGGTGATGTCCTGGCTGGCGTCTTCGGGCACCTGGCCGGCCAGATAAACCACGCCGTTGTGCACGGCCATCTCGGACATGCGGGCGCCGACATCAAAACGTTGGATCGTCATTTCGTTCCTTGCCTTTCCTTCTTCTTGGGATGCTTGTGCGAATGGACGTGGGCATGGGCTGCCTCGGGGCCATGCGGGTGTTTCTTGCTGCAGCCGGCCGGAGGGGTGACGGCGGCCTTCTGGCCCAGGCGGCTTTCGGTGCCGTTCATCAGCTTTTTGATGTTGGCGCTGTGGCGCCAGACCAGCAGCAAGCCCATGAGCACCAGCACGCCGACATTGGGGCCGGTGCCCCAGCCGAACATCTCGTAAATGGGCGCAAAGGCGGCCGAAACAATGGCCGCCAGCGAGGAGTAACGGGTGAAGTAGGCAATCGCCAGCCAGGTCAGCAGCGTGGCGGCACCCAGTACCGGGTTCAGCGCCAGGATCACCCCAGCCGCTGTAGCCACGCCCTTGCCGCCTTCGAAGCGGAAGAACACCGGCCACAGATGGCCCAGGAAGGCGGCCAGGCCGACCAGGGCCGCCGTGCCCTCGCCGAGGCCGAAGCGGGCGCCGAACTGCAGCACCAGCAGCACCGGCACATAGCCTTTCAGCGCGTCAAACACCAGGGTCAGAATCGCCGCGGCCTTGTTGCCCGAGCGCAGCACATTGGTGGCACCGGGGTTGCCCGAGCCGTAGCTGCGGGGATCGGACAAGCCCATGGCCCGGCTGACGATGACGGCAAAGGACAGCGAACCGACGAGGTAGCCGACAAGCGCGGCGAGAACAGGGAAAAGAGTATCTTGCATGGGGCGCTATTCTGCACTGGCGCATTGCACCGCTCGCGCCTGCAGCAGCTCCGGCAGAACCCGCGGGTCCAAACCCACCAGATAGCCGCGCCGCCCGCCATTGATGCAAATGCGATCCAGCGCCAGGATGCTGGCCTCGACATACACCGGCATGGCCTTGCGCGTGCCAAAGGGCGAGGTGCCGCCGACCAGATAGCCGCTGTGGCGCTGCGCCACCTCGGGCTTGCAGGGCTCGACCTTTTTGCAGGGGATCTGACGCGCCAACTCCTTCAGGCTGACCTTTTGGTCGCCATGCATCAACACGATCAAAGGCTGAGCGCGCTCATCCTGCATCACCAGGGTCTTGACGACCTGGTGCTCGGGCACACCGAGCTGACGCGAACTTTCAGCGGTGCCGCCATGCTCGACATAGTCGTAGACATGCTCGCTGAAGGCGATCTGACGCTGGCGCAGAAACTGCGTGGCCGGGGTCTCGCTGACATGGGCTGTTTTCTTGGACATGCGGGGAATTTTCACCGATGTCGACGCTGGCTCAAGACCGGGGACTGACAAGCCAGAAGCTAGGGGTTGTGAGTGCGGCTGTGCGGCCTAGCATGGGCATCGGAGCGGTACGGATCGCGGCAGTTGGAACTGCCAAGCCCGCACAACAACCGCCCGGCCACCACCGCGGACTGCCTTCAGCCAGGGCAGTTGCGGCCCGGCCTCGCTGCCATGCCCAGCCCGATGCTGGCTGCACCACGGGCCTCATGCAGCGTTTTTTCGTTGGGTTGGCGAGCTGCGCACGCTGCGCGGTGTCGCGTTGATTTCAACGCCCTCGCCCCAGCCCTTGCTTGAACTTCTCATTCGTCTTGTCGTTTCACTCAACCTGGTCAGCCGGCCTCCGCACGAGTCCGCCTGCCACCGGCCCTGCCCTGCGCGGGCCATTTTTGGGAGTTGCACCATGGAAGAACATCTGGACCTGAGCCGCGAGTTTCCCGCCCCCAGCCTGCAAGAAGTCGTGCTCAAGCTCAAATCCCGCAAGGCCAGCGCCCGCGCGCCGGCCGGCCTCAGCGAAAAGCTGCTGAGCCAAGCGCCCGCCATGATCGAGGTCGACGGCCGCAGCTATCCGCGCGGCACCGAGGCGGTGGAGATCAAGTCCCTGAGCAAGGCAGCGGCGCTCACTGACAAAGGCATCGAAACCGGCACCGACGCCTTCATCCCCGAGCATGTCGATGTGGAGTTCAGTGCCCACCTGGAGCCGGCCAGCCTGCGCCGGCCCAAGTTCATCGAGCGCCAGGACTATCTGCCTGAAGCCAAACCGGGCGCCAAGACCATCTTCGGTGCCGACGGCCGGCGCGTGTTCTACAGCAACGCCTACCCCTGGCGCTGCAACGGCCGGGTGGAGAGCCCGCTGGGCAATGGCAGCGGCGTGATGGTGGGGCCCCGCCATCTGCTGACCTGCTCGCATGTGATCGACTGGCGGCCCAACAACACCACGGGCTGGCTCAAGTTCACACCGATGTACTACAACGGCAGCGCCCCCTACGGCGCGGCCTACGGCGTGCGCACCTATTTCAAGGTCAAGGTGACGCCGCCCACCATCGACAGCAACGAGGCCAAGTTCGACTACGTGGTGGTGGTGCTGGACCGCAATGTCGGCAATGCCACCGGCTGGCTGGGCACCAAGTCCTACAGCGACAGCTGGGATGGCGGCGCGTACTGGACCCATGTCGGCTACCCCGGCGACCTGACCGGCGGCCAGCGCCCGATCTGGCAAGACGGCATTGCCCTGGACGGTGATTTCTGGAGCCCGGATTCGCACGAGAGCATGAGCCACCGGGGCGATGTCTGGCCGGGCCAGAGTGGCGGTGCGTTCTGGGGCTACTGGGATGGCCAGCCCTATGCCGTGGCCGTGCAAAGCGCCCACAACGCCAGCAACAACTTCGCCAGCGGCGGCTCGGACCTGGTGGACCTGGTGATCCGCGCGCGCAACGAGCACCCCTGAACCAGCGACGCTGCAAGGCGCCTGAGGGGCGCAAAGCCCAGCAGGCGGCGGGCCTTTCGCGACCGCCGCCTGCAGCCCCCAACGCCGCTGGAGCAGAGGTCGAAGGCGCGGCAGCGTTCTGGCCCGAGAATCGGGCCCAACGCTGCTGCCGGCCGCCGTGCCGAACCTGTCGACCATGAAGCCTTCATCGCCTCAGCCCTCCTCGCCCCACACTGACACCCCGCGTCCGGATATCACCCGCACCCTGCTGGCCGTGCTGACCGTGGCCTTGCTGATCTTTGCCTCGCTGTGGGTGCTGCAGCCATTCTTGGGGGCCAGCGTCTGGGCAACCATGGTGGTCGTGGCCACCTGGCCGCTGATGGAGAGCTTGCAGGCGCGGCTCTGGGGCCGGCGCAGCCTGGCCACGGGCGTGATGGTGCTGGGCCTGCTGCTGCTGCTGTTTGTGCCGCTGTCGATCGCGCTGTCCACGGTGGTCTCGCATGCCGACCAGGTCATGGCCTGGGCGCCCAAGCTGCTCGACGCAGAGATCCCGGAGCCCCCGGCGTGGCTGGCCAGCCTGCCGGTGATCGGTGAAAACCTGGCGGCCTTCTGGCACAAGGTGGCGCAAGAGGGCTTGAGCTCGCTGCTGGCCATGATCAAGCCTTACGTCGGCAGCAGCCTCAAATGGACGGCCGCGCAGGCCGGCAATCTGGGCATGGTCGGCCTGCAATTCCTGCTCACCGTGGCCCTGGCCGCCATCCTCTACAGCGAGGGCGAGAGCGCCGTGATGCATGTGCGGCGCTTTGCCCGCCGCCTGGCGGGCGAGCAAGGCGATGCGGTCATCACCCTGGCCGGCCAGGCCATCCGCGGCGTGGCCTTGGGCATTGTGGTCACCGCTCTGGTGCAAACCGCCCTGGGCGGCCTGGGCCTGTGGATCAGCGGTGTGCCTTTTGCCGGCCTGCTCAGCGCGGTGATGCTGATGGCCTGCCTGGCCCAGATCGGCCCGGCTCTGGTGCTGGCGCCGGCCGTGGCCTGGCTGTACTGGAGCGGCGACAGCGGCTGGGCCACGGTGCTGCTGATCTGGACCCTGCTGGTGACCACGCTGGACAACTTCCTGCGCCCCTGGCTGATCAAGAAAGGTGCCGACCTGCCCTTGCTGCTGATCTTCGCCGGGGTGATCGGTGGCCTCTTGGCCTTCGGCCTGGTGGGCCTGTTCATCGGCCCGGTGGTGCTGGCCGTGACCTACACCTTGCTCGAAGCCTGGGTCAGCGAAGGCCTGCCGGCGAAGGCGCAGGCGCTGAGCGAGAAGACGG
>JAIXSD010000712.1 GCA_027484885.1 Rubrivivax sp. | reverse complement strand
TTGAGCGGCTGTGTGCGCACACTCACAAAACCCTTGAACACGCCGATCCCCGGGGTGCCCGCTTGAGGTTTTCGGGCACTTTCGGTACCATCATGCTTTCAGGAACAGGGTAAACCCGTGTCTTTGCTCTCTTGGCTGCCTCGGCGGCCCACTTGGCGCAACTCTGGCCTCGCAGCGATTTTGCTCGCTGCTGCGTCGATCAGCTCTCAAGTGCAGGCCAAAGAACCGGTCGCCTCGCCGAATCCGTCACTGGAATCGGTGGCCTTGACGGCCTTGCCCCGCGAAGCCCAAACCACGCACCGTCTGATTCTTGCCGGGGGACCCTTCCCCTACGCCAAAGACGGCACCGTGTTCGGCAATCGCGAGCGCATCTTGCCGCGCCAGGCCCGAGGCTACTACCACGAGTACACCGTCCGCACGCCCGGTGCCCGCAATCGCGGTGCCCGACGTCTGGTCTGTGGCGGTTTGCCCCCAACGCGTCCTGATGTTTGCTACTACACCGACGACCACTACAGCAGTTTCAAGCGCGTCCAGCCTTGAAACCCTGCAGCGAGCCGGCGGCGATAAAAAGTTCTGTGACTATATAGGAGGATCGCGACCATGCTTTTGCAGACCGTCCGTCCCAATATCGTGCAGGCCATACGGGCCTACCGCGTAGAGGACTTGATGCACGCCGCACAGGATGCTGGCCAGCATTTTCTGTACGCCAATCTGAGCGAGGCACAGTCCAAGCAGGATGTGCTGGAAGCCATCGCCCAGGCTTTCCTGTTCCCCGCCCACTTCGGCAAGAACCTGGACGCCTTGCATGACTGCATGACCGATCTGGTTCACAAGTCGGGTGCCCAGCCTGGCTTTGTCGTGGTGCTGGAACAGCTGCCCGACAACTCCAAATTCGACCGCGAAGCGCGCGAGCAGTTGCTCGATGTCTTCCGAGAAGCCGCCGATTACTGGGGCGACCGAAAAGTCCAATTCAGGTGCTTCTATTCTTTTCAGTAGCCCGCTCCCAAGAAAACGGGTCATGGGAGCGGGCTACTGAAGAGGCCTCCAGCGTTGCAGCCAAGCCGGCCGCCAAGAATTCCAAGGCGGCAGCCAATGCCAACTTCGGAATGAACATGCCGATGATGAGCAGCGCCTTCGACACCGCCATGTGGCTGAGCGCCGCCTGAGCGAAGCATCAAGACGATGAACAAAAAAGCGACCTGCGGGTCGCTTTTTTCTTGTCCGCGACCGGGGCCAAGGCTGACGGATTGCAGAAATCAGGCAGCAGTTGCCATTCCGACTTGCCAGCATGGGGCTTTCCAAAGCGGAGGCTTCATGACCACATCCCTTGTCCACACTGGCAGCCTGACGGTCCATATCGGCGCCGGGCTGCTGACCCTGGCCTTGGCCCTGCAACAACTGGCCCGCCCCAAAGGCGGTGCGGCGCATGCACAACGCGGGCGCCGCGCCCTGCAAGCGGCGAGTCTGAGCGTGTTTGCGGCCAGCCTGGGCGCCCTGCTGTTCCGCCCCAGACCCGATTTACTGGCGGTCAGTGGGCTGGTGGGCTACCAAATCTACAGCGGCGTCCGATGCCTGAGGCTTGCCTGCAATGGTCGCAGGGCGGCCGATTGGCTGCCGGCCGCTCTGCTGACGCTGGCCGGCCTGGGCGTGCTGGCATTGAGCGGCAGCCAGCACATGCACTGGGAGCCCGCGCGCGTCTACGGCACGGCGGGCGCTGCCCTGTTCATGGGTGGCTACGATGTACTGCGCACGGTGTTTCCGCCCGCATGGCGGCGCTTTCTGAACCCGGCCGAGCATGCCTGGCGGCTCATCAGCAAGTGCGGCGCCTTTGCCAGCGTGGCGGGCGCCCAATTGCTGCCGGCCTCTGCAGCCGCCTACGCCTCGCTGTCGATCTCGGCCGTGTTCGGTGTACTGGCACTGGGCTGGGCTTGGCACGCGGCCCGAAAGGCGCTGGGCGTGCAGCCCTCAGAGGCCTTGAAGGCGCGATTGAAGGCAGACAGCGAGTTGTAGCCCGCCGCCAGCGCCAGGCTCAGCACGGTCTCCGCCCCACGCGCTGGGTCGGCCAACTCAGCCCGGATGGCCGCCACCCGCAAGGCATTCAGGTACGCGCTGAAATGCCCCTGGCCCTCACCCAAATGGACAAGCCGGCGCACCAAGTGCTCGGGCAGCTCCAGCTGGCGGGCCAAGCGGGACAGGCTCATCTGCGGATCCCGAAAACCCTGCTCCACCCGAACCCTCTGTTGCAACCGCGCCAACTGCCGAAGCTCGGCTTCGCTGAGCCGATCACCCACAGATTCGGGCCGCACCTCGGCCTGCAGCCGGGCTTGAAGCCTGCTGGGCTCGACCGGCCAGGACCGCCCCGCCATGGCCAGGCACAGCAGCAAGGTGGCCGCGGCCGCCGCCTGTGCGGCCCAGGCGGCCTGGCCCAGCAGCGCGGCCAGAGCGGTCAGCAGCGCCAGCGCGCTACCCAGACCCAGAAACCAGGTGCGGCCGACACGGCGCCAGGCCACCAGATCATCCCCCAGCCCCAGGGCGATGCGCAGGGGCGCCTCGGCAAAGATCAAGAGCGCCAGCAGATCAAAAGCCCGCGGCCAAAGGCTGCCGAGCAGCAGGCAGGCCGCAGCCAGGAGCAAGTCGACAGGCCAAGGGCGGCCACGTTCGTCAAAGGCGGCCAGCAAGGCCCGATTGAAGGCCAGCGGCCCCAGCAAGGCCAAGGGATGCAGCCAGCTCAGGCCGGCCTGGTGCAGGAAGAAGACCGAGCCCGCCAACATGCCCAGGCACAAGGACAGCGCCGCTGAGGGCCGAGGGCGCTGGCGCCACAAGCCCAAGCCCAACATCAGCAAGGCCATCGCGGCCGCCAAGCTCAGGCCGGAGATGGCGGCCATGGCCGCGCGCTCAGCCCTTGGCAGCGGCGGAAGTGGCCGCTGCGCTGAGCGCGAGGGCCAGATCCACGTACTCCGCCACCGGCACCTCTTCGGCGCGGCGCTGCAGGTCGAAGTGGCCGCTGAAACCGCGTGCCGTCAGCCAGACGCCGAGGCTGTGGCGAAGCAGCTTGCGGCGCTGCGAGAAGGCGGCGGCCACCATCTCGCCCATCAAGGCGGTGTCGATGGCCGGCGGCTGGGCATAGGGCTGCATGCGCACGATGGCCGACATCACGCGCGGCGGCGGATCGAAGGCCTCGGGCGGCACATCGAACACCGCCTCGACGGCGTAGCGCCACTGCAGCATCACCGTCAGGCGGCCATAGTCCTTGCAGCCGGGCGAGGCGGCCATGCGGTCCACCACCTCTTTTTGCAGCATGAAGTGGTGGTCGACCACATGATCGACGGCACCGAGCAGGTGAAACAGGATGGGCGTGGAGATGTTGTAGGGCAGATTGCCAACCACGCGCAGCTTCTGGCCCTTGGCCGCCGCCAGGGCCGCAAAGTCGACCTTGAGCACATCGGACTCGATCACGTCGAGACCCGGGCGCTGACGCAGGCGGGCGGCCAGGTCGCGGTCCAACTCGATCACGCTGAAGGACGGGATGCGCTCCAGCAGGGGCAGGGTCATGGCGCCCAGGCCCGGGCCGATCTCGACCAGGGCCTCACCTGCCTGCGGGTCGATGGCGTCGCAGATGGACTCGATGATGTGAACGTCGGTCAGGAAATGCTGACCAAAGCGCTTGCGGGCAATGTGTTGGGCCATGGAGTTCTCGAAGCGCCTTCGTCGGTGGTCGTTCTGTCAATCAATCGGTCGTCAGTGAAGGGCGACCGGTGATCAATCCAGCCACTCACGCACTTCGACGTAGGCGCGGGCGCGCAGCTCCTTGATCCACTCCTGGTAGGCCTCTTCGTACTTGCTCTCACGCAGAGCCGCCTTGGCCTGCTCGCGCAGCTGCTTGGGCTCGATCTGCACCGTGCGGCGCTCTTGCACCTGGATCAGGTGCAGGCCGAAGCGCGACTGCACCGGCTCGGACAGGCCACCCAGCGGCAGGGCATTCATGGCCTGCTCGAACTCCGGCACCAGCACGCCCGGCGCCATCCAGCCCAGGTCGCCACCGTCGGCGGCACTACCGTCTTCCGAGTTGTCCTTGGCCACCTGCTCGAAGCTGGTGCGGCCGGACTCGATGGCACGCTTGAACTCGGCCAGACGGCGGGCCGCCACCTCGGGTGTCAGCTGGGCCGAGGGGCG
>JAIXSD010000729.1 GCA_027484885.1 Rubrivivax sp. | reverse complement strand
GCGGTCAACACCGGCCGCATGTTCATCAACTTGAAAGCACGCGGCGAGCGCCCGCCGATGAAAGAGGTGGTCGAGGGCCTGCGCAAAAAGCTACGCGCCGTGCCCGGCCTGGCCGTCTATCTGCGCCCGGTGCAAAACCTGCAGCTGGGCGGGCGGCAGAGCAAGAGCCGCTACCAGTTCAGCTTGCAATCGGTGGCGGCCGGCGAGCTGAACAGCTGGGCCAGCAAGCTGCAGGAGAAGCTGCGCGGCGACCCCATGTTCCGTGATGTGACCAGCGATTCCCAGCTGCGCGGCCTGCAGGCCAACCTCATCATCGATCGCGAGCGCGCGGCCGTGCTGGGCGTGCAGATGCAGGACCTGCGCAGCGCGCTCTACGCCGCCTTTGGCGAGCGCCAGGTCAGCAGCATCTATGCCGAGAGCAACACCTTCCAGGTCATCATGGAAGCGGCCGACAGCGAGCGTCTGAACGAAGAGGCCTTCGGCAAGATCTATCTGCGCGGCAAGGGCGGCGCCCTGGTGCCGCTGACGGCTTTCGCCAGCGTGCAGCGCGGCCTGGGGCCCACCTCGGTCAACCACCAGGGGCAGCTGCAGGCCATCACCCTGTCCTTCAATCTGGCGCCCGATGTGCCCCTGGGCAATGCCACGGCCAAGCTGGATGGCTATGTGAAGGAGATTCAGCTGCCGGCCAGCATCATCACCAGCTACGGTGGTGATGCCGCGGTGTTCCAGGATTCGCAAGGCGGCCAGTTGCTGCTGATCGGCCTGGCGATTGCGGTGATCTATGTGCTGCTGGGCGTGCTCTACGAGAGCTACATCCACCCCATCACCATCCTGGCCGGCCTGCCCTCGGCGGCCGTGGGCGCGCTGATCACGCTGGAGCTCTTCGGCATGGACCTGACCCTGATCGCCACTATCGGCATCCTGATGCTGATCGGCATCGTCAAGAAGAACGCCATCATGATGATCGACTTCGCGCTGGAGGCGCAGCGCCACGGCGGCATGAGCCCGACCCAGGCCATCCGCGAGGCCTGCATCCTGCGATTCCGCCCCATCATGATGACCACCCTGGCCGCTTTGATGGGGGCCTTGCCCATCGCCCTGGGCCTGGGCGCCGGCGCGGAACTGCGCCAGCCCCTGGGCCTGGCGGTGGTCGGCGGCCTGATCCTGTCGCAGGCGGTGACGCTCTACATCACGCCGGTGATCTACCTGGCCCTGGACCGCTTCAGCGGCAAGGGGCCGGACACCCGGGTGGTCGAGGACGCACCAGCTGCCCCGGCGCACGCCCATGCCAACGCGAGCTGAACCGGGCGCGGCTAGCGCAAAATCACCACGCGCGCTGCGGCAAGTTCTTTGCCTCGGTGCTACCTTGTCGCACCTGCTGCTTTTGGCAGCGCCAACGAAATGAACACATCCATGCTTTTTTCTCCCCTCCAAGTCGGCGCCCTGACCCTGCCCAACCGCATCCTGCTGGCCCCGCTGACGCGCACCCGCGCCGACGCCGGCCACATGCCCAATGCGCTGATGGCCGAGTACTACGCCCAGCGCGCCAGCGGTGGCCTCTTGATCACCGAATGCACCATGGTGGCCCCCAACACCTCGGCCTTCATCAATGAGCCCGGCATCTACAACGCCGAGCAGATCGAAGCCTGGAAGCAGGTCACCGCCGCCGTGCATGCCAAGGGCGGCCGCATCTTCATGCAAATCTGGCACGCCGGCCGCGCCGCCCACCCGGCCATGAACGAAGGCACGACGCCGGTGTCCTCCGGCTCGGTCGCCATCGACGGCGAGGTGCACACGCCCAATGGCAAAGAGCCCAATGCCCAGCCGCGCGAGCTGCGTGCCGATGAGATCCCGGCCCTGGTCGAGGCCTATGCCCAGGGTGCGCGCAACGCCATCGCTGCCGGCTTTGATGGCGTCGAGGTGCATGGTGCCAACGGCTACCTGATCGACCAGTTCCTGCGCGACGGCGTCAACAAGCGCAGCGACACCTACGGCGGCTCGCTGGAAAACCGCGCCCGCTTCCTGTTCGAGGTGCTGGATGCCGTGACCGCCGCCATCGGCGCCGACCGCGTGGGCCTGCGCCTGTCGCCGCTGAACAGCTACAACAGCATGGTCGACAGCGATCCCGTCGGCTGGATCGGCTTCCTGGCCGAGAAGGTCAGCGCCTACAAGCTGGCCTACCTGCACGTCATGCGCGCCGATTTCTTCCAGGTGCAAAAAGCCGATGTCATGCCGGTGGCCCGCGCCAAATACCAGGGTGTGCTGATTGGCAATATGGGCTACAGCGGCGAGGAAGCCAGCCAGGCCATCGAGGCCGGCCTGCTCGACGCCGTCGCTTTCGGCACCAGCTTCCTGGCCAACCCGGACCTGCCGGCCCGCCTCAAGGCCGGCGCCGCGCTCAATGCGCCTGACCCGAGCACCTTCTACACCCCGGGCGCCAAGGGCTACACCGACTACCCGACACTCTGAGTGAAGCCCCGGCGCTTGCGCTGAGCTGAGCCAAACTCCACATATTTGCGGGCAGCCTTCGGGTTGCCCGCTGTGTTTTGGGGCCAGCGTCCGCGCCGCTGGGTAGGATGCCGAAACTCCATGGAGGATGGCCGGGCATGGTCACGACGATCAAACGCGAAGAGTTCTGTTTCCTGGTGGTGGACGATTTCTCGACCATGCGCCGCATCATCTCGGGCCTGCTGCGCGAGCTGGGTTTTCGCAAGATCCTCGAGGCCGAAGACGGCCAGGTCGCGCTGCGCACCCTGGAGCTGGCGGCCGAATCGGGCGAGCCGGTGCACTTTGTGCTCAGCGACATCAATATGCCGGTGATGAATGGCTTCCAGCTGCTGGAAGCCCTGCGCCAGAAGCCCGAGGGCAGCGTGCTGCGCCAGGTGCCGGTGCTGCTGGTCACGGCCGAGGGCCGCAAGGAAGACATCGTGCGCGCCGCCCAGCTGGGCGCCAGCGGCTATGTGGTGAAGCCTTTCAACAAGGACACCATCGGGGACAAGATTCATCTCGTCCTGAAAAACCGCCATGTGATGGTGGCCTGAGTACTGCAGCCTCAGCGACGTCAGGCGCGCGGCAGCGCCCCTTTGCGCCAGGCCTGGCCCAGCGTCACCAGGCCGCGCTCCAGCAGCATCAGCACCTGATCAAAACCGCTGGCCGGGCCAAAGTAAGGGTCGGGCACATCCTGGCCGGCCATGCCGGGCACCAGGTCCATGAAGAGATGCAGGCGGTGCTGCAGTTCGGGCGGGCATTGCTTGCGCAGGGCCACCAGATGGTCGTTCTCCATCGCCAGGATCAGCTCATAACGCTGAAAATCCTCAGGGCGAATCCGGCGCGTGCGCCACTTCTTGTCGATGCCCAGGCGCACACGCTCCAGCGCCGCGATCGCGCGCTTGTCGGCCGGCTCACCGCGTGAGCCGGCATGCACGCCGGCCGAGGACACCTCGGCGAACGCCGCCTCGCCGCCCGGGCCAAAGCCGGCCCGGCGCGCCTTGAGCAGCGCCTCGGCCATGGGCGAGCGGCACAGATTGGCCGTGCAGACGAAGAGAACGGCGGGCACGGCGATCAGCGCGCGAGTTCGGCGCGCATGGCGTCGATCACGGCCTTGTAGTCGGGCTTGCCGAAGATGGCCGAGCCGGCAACAAAAGTGTCGGCGCCGGCATCGGCGATCTGGCGGATGTTGTCGACCTTGACGCCGCCGTCGATCTCCAGGCGGATGTCACGGCCGCTCTTGTCGATGATCTTGCGCGCGGC
>JAIXSD010000758.1 GCA_027484885.1 Rubrivivax sp. | reverse complement strand
GCGCAGGGCTGGGTGGGCCAGGCCGGCCGGCAGCGGCAGGTGGCCCAGGCGCAGCCGTTCGACCTGTGGCAAGGCCTCGGTCTGGCCCAGCTGCGCTTCCAGATTGAGCCAGGCGCCCAGCAGGGGCAGCTGCAAGCTGGCCTGCAGCCGGGCCGTGCCCGCATGCAGCTGGATCTGCGCCGCGCCGCGGCCCTGGCCGTAGCGCTGCGCCAGCTGCATCAGCATCAGATTGAGTTGCTCCTCCTCGATGCGCAGCAGGCGCTGCGGGCCAGCCTCTTGCCGCCGCGGGTCGTTGCGGCGCAGAAAGTCCTTGGTGCTGGCGATCTCGTCCGGCCGCAGGCCGCTGTGCGCCGGCTCGACCAGGGCATGGCCTTGCAAGGCCAGGGCCGCGGCCAGCACCAGCAGGATCAGGGGGCTGAGCAGCAGCCACAGCCACAGGCGGCGTGGTCGGCGCGTGCGGCGAGGAGAAACGGGGGCGGTGCCGGGGTACGCAAACTTCATGGCTGGCAGTCTGCCAGCAAAGCCGCGCTCTGGCCCTTCGTCAGCCGTGGTGTCTTCGCCCGCCCCCGACAATGCGCGCCATGTTGGAGACTTCTGCCGCACCAGGCGCATCCCCAGGCCCTTCGGCCCCACGCCTCTGGCCGCCCACGGCCGAGGTCTTGGCACGCCTGTTCGAGAGCGGCCGGCTGCAGCGCGCGCGCCAGTTGCAGGGCCAGATCCTGGAGGTCCGGGCCGACGGCCAGGGCGCCAGCGCCCGGGTGCGCGGCGCGCGCGAGCAGGTCTTCGAGCTTGACCTGCAAGGTGTGGCCGATGCGGCCGGCCAGCCGCGCTACAGCGCCCTGTGCAGCTGCCGCACCCAGCGCTTTTGCGAGCATGCCGCCGCCGTGCTGTTGCGTTTGCAGACCGAGGCCGATGCGCCGCTGCGCGAGGCCTTGCTGCAGCAATGGGTGCGAGCCCTGCGCCGCAAGGCCAGCCGCGAGGAACTCAAACGCCTGCCGACGCTGCCCGAGGCCGATGCGGCGCGGCTGATGGACTTGCTGTTGCGTGAGGAGGATGAGCCGAGCCCAGCTTCCACAGCCGAGCCGCCCCCGCCGCCCATCGAGCCGGACATGCGCAGCGAAGCAGCCTATTTCCAGCCCGAGCTGCGCTTGATGACCCTGGGCCGCGGCGACGGCCTGCTGGGCCTGGCCCCGGGCGGCCGGCTGGGGCCGCGTGGCGACCATGTCAGCGTTGCCCAGTTGCAGTGGGTCTACCGCTTTGAAGATGGCAGCCGCTGGCAGACCGAGGCGCCGCGCTCGCTCTTGAACAGCCGCCCGCCGGCCCAGCAGCAGGTGGATATGCCTGGCGGCCCGCGCCGCCTGGCTCGCGATCTGCTGGCCGAGGCCGAGGCGCGCGACCAGCTCTGGGCCAGCGGCCTGATCCCGCTGGCGCCCGAGCAGCTGCAGTGGCGCCACCCCAGCGCCGCCCAGGGCCTGGAGGCGTTGTGGACGCTGAGCCAGGAGGAGTTCTTCGCCGCCTTCTGGCTGGAGCGGGTGCCGGCGCTGCAGGCCGCAGGCTGGAAGGTCGAGCTGCGCCCCGGCTTTGCCCACCGGCCCGCCCCGGCCGAGGCCTGGCAGCTCAAGATCGAGAAGCTGGGCCTGCCGGGCCGAAAGGGCTCCTGGCTGCTCAGCCTCGGGGTCGAGGTGGACGGCGAAACCCTGGACCTGGCGCCCATGATTGCCGACCTGCTGCGCCGCGATGCGCGCTGGTTCGATGCCGAGGCCATTGCCGGCATCGACGACGCGGCCTTGATCCTGCTGCATGCGCCGGGCGGCCGCCGCATCGAAGCGCCGGGCTCCATCCTCAAGCCCATCATCGGCGCCATGGTGGACCTGCTCAGCGACCCCAAGCGGGCCGAAGGGCCGATCCCGCTCAGCGATTGGGACGCCGGCCGCCTGCTGGCGCTGGACGCGCGCAGCGGCTGGCAGTTCCAGGGTGACGCTGATCTGCGCCGCCTGGCCCAGCGCCTGCAGCAGGCCGGCAGCCCGCGGCCGGTGGCGCCGCCGCAAGGCCTGGCGCTGACCCTGCGGCCCTACCAGCGCAGCGGCCTGGCCTGGCTGCAATACCTGCGCGAGCAGGGCCTGGCCGGCATCCTGGCCGATGACATGGGCCTGGGAAAAACCGCCCAGGCGCTGGCCCATCTGTTGCTTGAAAAAGAAGCCGGCCGCCTGGACCGGCCGGCCCTGGCCGTGCTGCCCAGCTCCCTGCTGTTCAACTGGCAGGCCGAGGCGCGCCGGGTGGCGCCGGACTTGCGCGTGCTGATCTTGCAAGGGCCGGAGCGTGCGCGCGACTTTGCCCGCCTGGGCGAGTTTGATCTGGTGCTGTCCACCTACCCGCTGCTGTGGCGCGATATCACCGCCCTGGCCGCCCAGCCCTGGCATCTGCTGATCCTGGACGAGGCGCAGACGGTCAAGAACGCGGCCAGCCGGGCGGCGCAAGCGGTGCGCCGCCTGAACGCGCGCCACCGCCTCTGCCTGACCGGCACGCCGCTGGAGAACCACCTGGGCGAGCTCTGGGCGCAGTTCGATTTCCTGATGCCCGGCTTTCTGGGCGACGCGCGCAGCTTTGCCCGCTTGTGGCGCAAGCCCATCGAGGAAAACGGCGAAACCCTGCGCGCCCAGTTGCTGGCCCAGCGCGTGCGGCCTTTCATCCTGCGCCGCCGCAAGGACCAGGTGGCGGCCGAGCTGCCGCCGCTGACCGAGGTGACGCGGCGCGTGCAGCTTTACGGCGCCCAGCGCGATCTTTACGAGAGCGTGCGCGTGGCGGCCGACACCCAGGTGCGGCGCGTGCTGGCCCGGCGCGGCTTTGCCGGCGCGCAGATTTCGGTGCTCGATGCCTTGCTCAAGCTGCGCCAGGTCTGCTGCGACCCGGCCTTGCTCAAGGGCGTGGATCTGGCGCCCGATATGGGCCGCGCCAAGCTGGAGCTGCTGGAGCAGATGCTGCCCGAGCTGCTGGCCGAGGGGCGGCGGGTGTTGGTGTTCTCCCAGTTCACCGAGATGCTGGGCTTGATCGAAGCACTGTTGCAGCAGCTGGGTTTGCCCAGCTTGACGCTCAGCGGTGACACGCCGATCGGCCAGCGCGGCGAGATCGTGCGGCGCTTCCAGGCCGAGGAGCTGCCGCTGCTGCTGGTCAGCCTCAAGGCTGGCGGGGTGGGTTTGAACCTGACGGCGGCCGACACGGTGATTCATGTCGACCCCTGGTGGAACCCGGCGGTCGAAGCCCAGGCCAGCGCGCGGGCGCACCGCATCGGCCAGGACAAGCCGGTGTT
>JAIXSD010000457.1 GCA_027484885.1 Rubrivivax sp. | reverse complement strand
GGGCTGAGGGTGGTGGCCAGGGCGTGCATGGTTGCGGTCTCCGTTGCTGATCGCGAAGTGGATCGTTGATCGATGAACGGAATTGTCAGAAACCCAGGCTCCCACGTCTGTGGCGCTTGCGTGCGCCGAGTTTGACCGTCTGTGACCGTTGGCCCCTGTCCCGAGGCTCAGCCTCAGCGCCGCAGCGATTTGCAGGGGTCTTCGCGTTCGGCCGGCGCGGTCAGCACGCGGCTGTCAAAACGCCCCGGGCCTTCCTGGCCTTGCTCCAGATAGCCAATCGCGCGGATCTCGCGCGCCGGCACCCCGGCCGCTTCCAGATAGCGGGGCACGCCCAGCTCGCGGTCGACATGGCCGTTGCCGGCGATCAGGATCACGCGCTCGGCGCCGCCCTCGCGCGCGGCCAGCATGGCGCGGGCCATGGCCGCATCGCGGGCGCGCTGGGCCAGGGCCATGGGGGCTTGCATGGCCGCCGGCAGGGCACCGCAATGGCCCTCGTCGATGGCGCGGATCATGGCGCTCTGCTGGGCTTCGCTCCAGGGCGTCTGCTCCAGCAGGCGGCGCAGATCGGCGGGCCAGGTTTCGGCCGTCACGCCTTTCATCAGCGGGCGCAGCTCCTCGCGGCTGAGGTTGCCGCCGGCCACCGTGGCGCCGGCCTGCAGGCTGGCTTCAAACAGCGGCTTGTGCAGCGGCCAGCGCCAGTTCTTCTTGTCCAGCTGGGCCAGCTCCACCAGGGCCTCGGCATCGTGGCGTGCCTCGGGCGGCATCGCCGCCAGGCTGGCCGTGCGCTGGGCCGGGATTTGCTCGAACACGACCGTGCTGCGCCGTCCGTCCTTCATCAAGGCCAGCAGCTCGGCAGCGCGCAGGCGGTGCTGCTCGGCGTTGTCATGCACCTCGCCCAGCAGGATGAAGCGAGCCGAGGTGGCCGGCGCGTCTGCCGCAGCGGCAGGGGCGGCGTGCAGCCCACTCAGTGCGAGGAGCAGGCTCAGTGTCAGGGTCAGTGCTTTCATCAGAATCCTTGGCTTGAGAAGGTGGGCGGGCTGATCTTGCCATGGGCGAGCCGCGCTCAGCGCTGGCGAAACGCCGTGGGCAGCTCGCCCGACCAGCGCTTGAAGGCGCGCCGGAAAGAGCGCGGGTCGGCATAGCCGAGGGCCTGGGCCACCTCGGCGATGCTGAGCTCGGAGTTGATCAGCAGGTCGCGGGCGCGCTCGTAGCGGGCCTCGTCGCGCAGATCGCGGTAGCTGGCGTTCTGGGCCACCAGGCGGCGGCGCAAGGTGCGCTCGCTGACGTTGACCTGGGCGGCCAGACCGCGCTGCGAGGGGCTGTCCTGCAGGCCGTAGCGGATGCGGCTGACCACCGAGGCCAGCAGATCGTCGCGGCCAATCGGCGCAGGCAGCAGGCGGTTGAGCTGCTTGCGCACCACCTCGCTGCTGAGCCGGTCGTAGCCGGGCATGCGCATCTGCAGCCATTGCGCATCCACCGTCATGCGGTGCTCGTCGGCATTGAAATGCACCGGGCAGCGGAAAAATCGTTCGTAGAGCCGCGGCTGTGCCGGGCAGGCGTAGGCAAACTCAATCCGCAGAGGCTTGAAGTTCGGGCCCACCATGGAGCGCATCACCGCCACCACGCCGGCGAAGGACTCCTCGATCAGAAAGCTCTCGATCTCGCGGTCGAAGATGTGCGGCGTGGCGCTCAGGTAGAGGTGCTCGCCCTCGATGCTGAGCAAATGCGGCGTCATGGAGCCGATGGCCGTCTGGCGCTCCAGGCCATAGCTGACCGCCTCGCCCAGGGTTTCGCAGCTGAGCATGGCCAGGCCCGCCAGGCCCCAGGAGACGGCGGTTTCGCGCGCGCCCACGGCCAGGCCGAGCGCGGGCTCGTTCAGCTCGCGCTGCACGCGCAGGATCAGGGTGCGGGTCTGCTGATGCGAGACCAGGACGTCTTCTTCGGCCAGGGTTTGCGGCGTCAGGCCCAAGCCGCGGCACAGGCGCTCGCTGGACAGACCGCGTTCCTCGGCCAGGGCCAGCAGCACGCGCACCACCGAAGGCACCAGATTGGCCTGGCTGCGCGGATCGGCGTGGGCCTCGTTCTCGGTCAGCGTGCTTTTGAAACTCATGAGGTGGGCTCCGGGAATGGCTCGCGAAGCAGTCTTGAAGAAAGAAGGTAATTTTTACCGCATTTGGCCGATTTTGTGCCACCTGCCGCGGCCTTGTGTCCCCGGGCCTTATCGAATTCTCCGGCGCGCAGCCTGCCGGTATCCATTAATTTCATATGAAATTTCAAACAACTGTCGCAATGTGCTTGCAGTTCGCCCTGTGACGGATTGCTGACTCAGTCTGTCCGAAACTGCCCCCATTGTGGCCGAAAGAGTTCCTTTGAAAACGAAGGGCCTTGACTAGAGTTCGCCCCGTTCACGATCGAGCTCCTGGCTCGTCGCCTCCGACTTTGAATTCGAAGCAGCTCTGCCATGTCACGTTCTTGTTTGCCTGTTTTGCGCACGCCCCGCCGTTCTTTCCCCTCGACTTTGTGCCTGTCGGCCCTGGTGTCGTTCGGTCTTGCTGCGTGCAGCCCGGCTGCCAAGGATGCGGCTTCGGCAGCCAGCCCGCCGCCGCGCACCGTGCTGGTGGCCAGCGCCCAAAGCTCGGCCAGCCAGGGGCCGGAGTTCATCGGCGAGGTGCGTGCGCGCCAGCGGGCCGAGCTGGCTTTTGCCCAGCCGGGTCTGGTGCGCCAGGTGCTGGTGGAGCCCGGCGATGCGGTCAAGCGCGGCCAGTTGCTGGCCACCCTGGACCTGGCACCGGCGCAGGCCCAGCTGGGCGCGGCCCAGGCCGAGATCCAGCGTTTGCAGGCGGCGGCGGATGAAGCACGCCGCAAGCAGCAGCGCCTGCAGGCCGCACGCGAGCGCCAGGCTGCCAGCGAGGCCGAATGGACCGGCGCGCAAGCCGAGCTGCGCATGGCCGAGGCGGCCCTGGCCAGCGCGCAAGCGCAGCGCGAGAGCACGGCCTGGAACCGCGCCCAGGCCGAGCTGCGTGCGCCGTTTGACGGTGTCGTGGCGGCCCGCCAGCTGGAAGTGGGCCAGGCCGTGGGCTCGGGCCTGCCGGTGATCACGGTGGACGGTGCTGGGCGCGAGCTCTGGGCCTTGCTGCCCGCGGGCCTGAAAGGTTTGAGTGTGGGCCAGCCGGCCCGCCTGCTGACGCCCGAGGGCGAGCTGGACAGCCGCCTGCTGCGCCTGTCGGCGCGCCAGGAGGCCGGCGGCGCGCGCCGCGCGGTGTTTGCCTTGCCGGAGCAGGCGCGTGTCGGTGACACCCTGAGCCTGCGTCTGCTGGCCGGCGCTGCTGCTGGCGACAGCAACCATGTCTGGGTGCCGCTGCGCGCTATCGAGGGGCCGGGCGCCAAGTCGGCTGCCCAGGAAGCCGCACAGGTCTTGCGCCTCAAGGCCGATGGTCAATCGCTGGAGCGGGTGTCCGTGCGCCTGGGTGCCACCGAGGGCGATCAGGTCGAGGTGCTGGCGGGCCTGAAGGCGGGCGAGCGCGTGGTGCTGGCCGGCGGCCACAGCCTGGCGCCAGATGCCCGCGTCAAGCCGGTCAGCAGCTTGCGCTGAAGCGGGGAACACGGTCATGAGCAGCCTGTCTGATTACGCGCTCCAGCGCCCCCGCTTTGCCTTTCTTGCCGCCTTGCTGCTGGTCCTCACGGGCCTGTGGCTGGCGCTGGATTTTCCGTCCACCGAAGAGCCGCAGGTCACCATCCGCACGGCCACCGTGCTGAGCCTGGTGCCCGGTGCCAGCACTGAGCGCATGGAGGCCTTGGTGGCCCGCCCGACCGAGGAGGCCATCCGCAGCCTCGCCGAGGTCAAACGCATCAAGACCACGGTGCGACCCGGCTTTGTGTTCAGTTATGTGGAGCTCAAGCCCGAGGTCAGCGCCCAGGCCCTGCCCGGTGTGTGGCAGCGCCT
>JAIXSD010000720.1 GCA_027484885.1 Rubrivivax sp. | reverse complement strand
GCCTCGGCCAGGGGCGCGACATGGGGGCGGGCCTTGTCGTTGAGGTAGGTGAGCGCGATCTCGGCGCCAAAGGCGCGCAGCTTGGCGGCGCAGCCGAAGGCGATGCTGTCGCCATTGGCCACGCCGACCACCAGGCCGCGCTTGCCCTTGAGCATGTCGCCGATGCGGGTGTCCTCGTCCCAGATCTTGGGCAGGGGGTCGCGGGCGCTGTTGTCCTGACTCATGGCTTCAGGCCTCCTGTGGGCTGGTGAGCGTTTGCGGCGCGGGAGCAGCAGCTGACGCGGCAAGTTCAAACAGCTCGCGCATGCGCTGCAGCAGGGCGACCGTGCGAGGTTCCATCTCGCGGACGTCCCCAAGGATGTACTCGACCACTTGCAGGGCCGCCACCCGCTCCTCACGCAGCGGCAACAGGCGCGGCAGGGCCGCCAGCGCGGCCTCGGGCTCGAACTCGATGATGACCGACTGCTCGCGAATCATGGCCGCGCGCCGCTCTGGCGTCAGCGAGGCAAAGGGCTCGCGCTGGGTCAACACCTCGGCGGAGCGCTCCAGGCGGTCGCGCCGCACCGAACCGCGCGATTCGGCCAGCAGAATCAGCATGCGGATCACGGTGCTGCGGTAGCCGCCGTTGTCCAGACCCAGCAGCATGGCCTGCACCTCGGGCAGGTAGCGCAGCTCAGCCGGGTCCTTGTGGATGCGATCGCGAGCGAAGGGCTGGCCCAGCCACTGCATGAAAGGCGTGCCGTAGATCGCCAGAAAGCTGTTCTCGTAGGCCGCATCGCGCAGATCGCGCAGCAGGTCCATGCCCTGCAACAGGCCCTGGGCCGAGAGCTGCTCCAGCGCCAGCCAGGGGTTGTCGGGCGCGGCCGGCCGGCGCTGAGCCTGCAGCTGGGGCACCAGCTGGCCCAGCCACTTCATGGCCGGGTTGTGCGAGTCGGCAAACGCCCGGCGGCTGATGCGTGCAGGATGGGCGTCACGGATCAGCTGCGCCAGCTGCGGCGTGACCAGGGCCTGCACCGCGGGGCGCAGGGCCAGCTCGTAGGCATCGGTGCCCAGGGCGGACAGGCGGGCCACGGCGGCGAAGTCATGCTCCTGCTCGCGCCCTTCATGCGCTTCGATCTCGACAATGTCGCTGAGCCGGCGCTCGTGGAAGCTGACGGTGAAATGCTCGGCATGGCCCTCGCCCTGCACCGCGTCGATCGTCATCTCGTACAGACCGGGCGGCAGGGACTCGATGGTCTTGAGCGTCGAGGCCATCTCGGTGTGCTCTTTGTTGGCGATCGAGGACGACACAAAGATGCCCAGATGCCCGACCTTGTCGTGGACCATATAGAGGATGCGCTGACCGCGGATGCGGATCTCGTGCTCGTCGGCATAGGTGTCGACGATCCAGTTCAGCGCCTGCTGCGGCGGCGTGATGTTGTCGCCGCGGCTGGCGAACACGATGATGGGCGAGCGGATCGCCTTCAGATCCAGATGGCGGCCCGGTTCCAGCTGGGCCTCGCCGCGCGACAGGCGGTTGCCGACAAAGAGCTGCTCGACGATCCAGCGGATCTCGGCCTCGTTCGAGAAATGAAAGCCGCCCCACCAGCGCTCGAACTCCAGAAAGCTCTGGCGCCGGGTGTCCACCTCGCAGTAGAGATCGAAATACTTGCCGAAGAAATTGCGGCTGGGGTTGAGCTGCTCGAAGTTGGCAACCAGATGGGCGCCATCGAACTCGCCATGGCCCAGGTCGGACATCAGCAGCGCCGGCAGCGCGCCGCCAAGCAGGCCGCCGTTGTAGCGCATGGGGTTCTCGCCGAGCTTGCCCGACCAGGTGGCCACCGGCGCACCGTTGATGACCAGGGGGCCCGAGATCTCGGGGTTGGCCGCCGCCAGCACCAGGGTGGCCCAGCCGCCCTGGCAGTTGCCCACCACCACCGGCTTGGGTGCCTCGGGGTGCAGGCGGCGGATGGCCTGGATGAAGCCGGCCTCGGCCCTCATCACATCGGCCAGGGTCTGGCCCGGCTCGGGGTGCTGGCGGAAGACGACGAAATAGACGGGGTGGCCGGCGCGCAGAGCGACCCCCACCTGGCTGTCATGCTTGAAGCCGCCGATGCCGGCACCATGGCCGGCGCGCGGGTCGATGATCATGTAGGGCCGCTTCCAGTCCTTGACCTCAACACCGGCGGGCGG
The DNA here is from genome assembly GCA_027484885.1 of Rubrivivax sp. Lineage (GTDB taxonomy): Bacteria > Pseudomonadota > Gammaproteobacteria > Burkholderiales > Burkholderiaceae_C > Paucibacter_A. The sequence continues at coordinate 2,891 of JAIXSD010000720.1, read as the reverse complement.
CGTGATGCGCAAGAGGCGGTAGTTGACCGGGCGCGGCAGCTGGCGGCCGTCGACCACTTCTTCGTAGTCGTAGTCCAGCACCGGCGGCGTGCCGGCGGCCTCGTGGGCCTGGTCCTGGTTGCCGCGCTCGCGCAGCGTGTCCAGGGTCAAGAGCAAGCGCTGCGCTGAATCGACCGCATAACTGCCCGCCTGCTGCGGCAGCTGGCCACCCAAGGCCATGGCCCAGAAGGACTGGGCCAGGCTCAAACCCTGGTCCCAGAGCGCCTGGCTGCGCGCCAGATGGCTGTGGCGCATGCGTTCGGTCTGGCGCTGCTGTGCCTGGGCCAGGCGTTCCGTCAAGCGCGACCAGGTCGCCAGTTCCTCGCGGTGGCGCTGTGCGGCATGGCTGACACTGAATTTGGGGTTCATGGCTAGTCCAGTGAACAGGTGAGTTCGGGGGCCGGGTCGGCAGTGGCCTCGCCGGCCAGCAATTCCAGCGCATGTTCGGCCAGCATGCGCTCTTCATCGGTGGGCATGACCCGCACGCAGACAGGCGAGCTCGGGCTGCTGATCACGGCGGCGTTGTCGCGGTTGGCCTCGGGGTCCAGATGAACACCCATCCAGGCCAGATCGCGCAGCAGGGCAGCGCGCACGCCTACGGCGTTCTCGCCAATGCCGCCGGTCAGCACCAGGGCGTCCAGTCCGCCCAGGCAGGACGTCATGCCGGCCAGCTCGCGCCGTGCGCGATCGACGAAATAGGCCAGGGCCTCGCGCGCCGCCGCCGATCCCGAGGCCTCCAGCACCCGCACATCGTGCGATTCACCGGACAAGCCTTTGAGCCCTGCATTCGTGTACAGCAGCTCGCTGATCTCGGCGGCGCTCATGCCCTGCTCGCTCATCAGGTACAGCAGCACGCCGGGGTCCAGCTGGCCGCAACGCGTGCCCATGGGCAGGCCATCGAGCGCGGTGAAACCCATGGTGGAAGCCACCGAGCGGCCGTTCAGTAAGGCGCACATGGACGCGCCATTGCCCAGATGCGCCACGACCACCCGGCCTTGCGCGCGCAGCGGGTCCGTCTCGCGCAGGCGCCGGGCGATGTACTCGTAAGACAGGCCGTGAAAGCCGTAGCGCCGCACACCTTGCTCGTAAAAACGGCGCGGCAGCGCAAAGGTGTCGGCCACAAACGGGTGGCTGCGGTGGAAGGCCGTGTCGAAACAGGCCACTTGCACGGCGGCGGGAAAGGCCGCCTGCGCCGCGCGCACGCCCGCCAGATTGTGGGGCTGGTGCAAAGGCGCCAGCGGCGAGAAGGCCGCCAAGGCCTGCAGCAGCGCCGCATCGATGCGCACCGGCTGCGCGAACTCAGGCCCGCCATGCACCACACGGTGGCTGACCGCGCGCACCTTGCGCCGCGGGAACTGCGCCTGCAGCAGCGCCAGCAGAGCGTCGAGCGCGGTGTCATGGTCGGGGCGACCCGCCTGATGCGCCAGGGCCTGCGTGAGCCGCTCGCCATCGGCCAGACTGACATGCAGGCGGGGGCGTTGTTCATCACCCAAGCCTTCCACCTGCCCATGTGCCAGCCACGGCAGCGCATCGCTCAGGCCGTAGAGCGCGAACTTGAGGGAGGACGAACCGGCATTCAGCGTCAAGAGCAGATCGGTTGCAGCCATGGTCATGACCCGGGCGGCGCCAGCCGCCCCATCGATGCAGATGCATGGACGCTATCCAGCCCGCATGACCCACCCGTGACGGCGGCTTGCCGTCTTCGTGACAGCCGCCCTGATCCGATCGGTCAAGCTTTTTTTACTTTTCCTCAGGCCTGGCGCTGCTCGCCGCGCAGCCGCGCCAGCTCGCGCGCCATCAGCTGCTGGCGCAGGTTCGGGCCGCGCAGCTTGGCCAGGGTGGCCAGGCCGTGGATGGCCAGACCCAGGCCCCAACCCCAAAGCGGGAAGAAGCTCCAGTAGCTCTGGTGCAGGCCGCTGAGCACAAACAGCCCGACATTGACGGCCAGAAACACCATCAGGTGGCCGAGAAAACCCATCTGGGCATCGACGCGCTCGCGGGCCTCGCGCAGCAAGCGAGCCTCTGTGCTGTCGGCCGCGGCGCTGGCGTCGATGGGGGAGGAGTGCAGGCAGTGGTTCATGTTGTCGGGCTCCTGGGCTGTGAGTGCTGATGTGGCGCCATCGTCGCGGCGGGGCCCACATGCAGCCAGTGTCATGAGACCAAACGCCGGCTGCGGGCGCGAATCGACACCCAGGCCGATCAAATGCCGCGCGGCGCAGGCCACTCAGTCCGCCGCCAGCCCTTGCGCCAGATGCTCCACCAGCGCCCGCACCCGCTGCGGTAGAAAGCGCTGGCTGGGCATGAGGGCGTGCAGGGGCATGAAGTCGCCTTGCCAGTCGGGGAAGAGGTCGACCAACTCGCCGCGGGCCAGGCTCAGGCGCACATCGAGGGCGCTCTTCAGAATCACGCCCAGGCCCTGGATCGCCCAGTGATGGGCGATGGACGCGTCATCGCAGCTGCGCGGGCCTTGCACCGGCACCACCAAGGGCGCGGCGGCCTCCTGGCCGCGCGGGCGAAAGCGCCAGCTGCGCTCCAGCCGGTTGCGGATCTTGAAGCTCAGGCAGGCGTGCTGGCTCAGCTCGCTCGGATGGCGGGGCCGACCGTGGCGCTCCAAATAGGCCGGGCTGGCCACGGCCATGCGGTGGACGGAGGCCAGGCGGCGCGCCACCAGGCCCGAGTCGGGCAGCCGGCCGTAGCGCAAGGCCAGATCGACCTCATCCTTGAGCAGGTCCAGCACCGAATCGCTGACGCTCAGCTGCAGCTCCACCGCCGGATGGCGCGCCAAAAATTCGTCGAACAGCGGCAGCAGCAGCTGGCGGGTCAGATCGCTGGGCGCCGAGACGCGGATGCGG
>JAIXSD010000073.1 GCA_027484885.1 Rubrivivax sp. | reverse complement strand
CACGCGAAGCGCCTTGCGCGACTGGCTGACCCACAGCGAGCCAGCCCGGCTGCCAAACTTTCACGACCTGCCGGCTCAGGCCGACTTTGCTGCGGCCATGGCGGCCGCCCTGGCCGCCAGCAGCAGTCGCGCGGTGGGCGCGGACACCCGGCCCATCGTCGTGGTGCTGCCGGGCGTGATGGGCTCCCATCTGCGCGCCGGCCCCAAGGAACGGGTATGGTTCGATCCCCTGGATATTGCCGCCGGTGGCCTGGAAAAGCTGGTCTGGCAGGAGGGTGGGGCCGGGGGGGAGGCCGAAGAGCTGTTCGCCATGTTCTACGGCAAGCTGTGCGAGCACCTTAGCAAGAGCCATCGGGTCGAGCCATTCCCCTACGACTGGCGCCAGCCGCTCGACGTGCTGGCCGAGCGCCTGGGGCAGTTCCTCGACTGCCTGTTGAAGGAGAGCGAGCAGCCCATCCGCCTGCTGGCCCACAGCATGGGCGGCCTGGTGGTGCGCGCCTGCATCCACAAGCGCCGCGCGGTGATGGACAGCCTGATGGCCCGCGAAGGCGCCCGCCTGGTGATGGCCGGCACGCCGCATCAGGGCGCGCATTCCATGGTCGAGAACCTGATCGGCAAGGGCGACACCTTGCGCACCCTGGTGCGCCTGGACATGGCGCATGACATGCAGGAGGTGCTGGACATCATTGCCGGTTTCCGCGGCGCCTTGCAGCTGCTGCCCAAGCCCGGTTTTGTCGACACCTTCCAGGGCCTGCCCGAGGGCGGCGTCAGCCTCGACTATCAAAAGGCCCAGACCTGGGCGGATCTGAAGGGCCTGGTGCGCGACTTCTGGTTCGGCAACGGCCGTGCCGGCACGCCGCACCAGCCGGTGCTGGATGCCGCCAGCTGGTTGTGGCAGCAGGATGGTCTGGGCCAGCCCAGCCTGCCGGCGGCCTACGCGGGCAAGAGTGTCTACATCTTTGGCCAGGCGCCCAACACGCCTTGCGGCATTCGCATCGAGGGCACGGGCGAGTCGCGCCGGCTCAAGATGGTGGGCACCACCCGCGGCGACGGCACGGTCAGCTGGGATTCGGGCCGCATCGGCGGCATCGGGCGATTCTTCTACATGCCGGCGGCCCATGGCGATCTGCTGGCCAGCTCGGCGCATTTCCCGGCCCTGGTGGAGCTGCTGACCTCGGGCCACACGGCCCGCCTGGCCGTCAACCCGCCGGCCCAGCGCGCCATCGAGCAGGCCATGCCCACCCATTACGACGCCGGCCCGCCGAGCGCCGAGGACCCCGATGCCTTGCTGCGCGGCCTGCTCGGTGCCTCGGCCCGCGACCGCGTGCCGGCCCGCACCAAGCGCCGGCTCGAGGTGCAGGTGCGTGCCATGGACCTGCGCTTCGTCAGCGACCCCATCCTGGTGGGCCATTACTTGCGCGACCCGATTGCCGGCGCCGAGAGCCTGATCGACCGCGAACTGCTCAGCGGCGAACTCAGCGAGCGCCACAGCCTGGGCCTGTATGCCGGCAGCCGCGGCTCGGCCGTGGTGGTGCTGCGCGTGCCCGGCGATGCCGAGCGCCGCCGCGGCAACCTCAGTGGTGCCGTGGTGACCGGCCTGGGTTCTTACGATGTGCCTCTCAACCCAGCCGACCTGACCGAGGCGGTGCGCACCGGCGCGCTGCGCTACCTGCTGCAGGTCATCGATGTGCTGGGCAAGGGCGAGCGAGAGCTGACCTTGGCCAGCCTGCTGCTGGGTTACAACTCTTCGGCCAATCTGACGGTGGCAGCCTCGGTCGAGGCCTTGGTGCGCGGCGTGATGGAGGCCAATGCGCGTTTCTTCGCCACCACCGGACTCAATATCCGCATCGGCCGCCTCGATCTGATCGAGCTCTACCTCGACACCGCCATCAGCGCCACCTATGCCTTGCGCCAGCTCAGTGCGCCGCTCAGTGCACAAGCCGAGCGCCAGGGGACCTCGCTGCTGTGCCGCAGCGAACTGCAGCAGGACGAAGGTTATCGCTCGCGCCTCTTCGATGCCGGCAGCGCCAGTTACTGGCCCCGATTGATCGTCGCCGATGCCGACCGCAGCCCCGATGCCGCGGCACCGGCCGACAGCAGTGCCGCGCCCCTGGCCCAGCGCTTGCGCTACACCTATGTCGGCCAGCGCGCGCGGGCCGAATCGGTGGCGCTGCAGCGCCAGCCGGGCCTGATTGAGCAACTGGTCAGCCAGCAGATCGGCAACCCGATCTGGAACGAAGACTTCGGGCGCCTGCTGTTCCAGCTGATGGTGCCGCATGACTTCAAGGACGCCGCGCGGCAGATGGACCGCGTGGTGCTGGTGGTGGATGCCTACACCGCCAATCTGCCTTGGGAGCTGCTGCTTGGCGACGACCCCGAGCGGCCGTCTGAGGAAAAACTGCCCCTTGCCCTGCGCACGGCCGTGGTGCGCCAGCTGGCCTCACCGCGTTTTCGCAATGTCGTGCGCCAGGGCAGCGGCCGGCGCGCCCTGGTGATTGCCAACCCTAGCAGCGAGGGGTTCGCCAAGGGTTTCCCGCTGATCGGCGGCCTGCCCAGCGCCGCGCCGCCAGACCTGCCCGGCGCCGAAGCCGAAGGTCAGGAGGTGTCGGCCTTGCTGGGCCGCATCGGCTACGAGGTGGAGCCCCTGGTGGGCAACTGGCTGCGCGCCAGCGATGTGCTGGCCAAGCTCTACAGCCGGCCCTGGCGCTTGCTGCACATCT
>JAIXSD010000132.1 GCA_027484885.1 Rubrivivax sp. | reverse complement strand
TTGTGGTGGCGGCAGCCCCGGCCCCTGGGTTCCCAGGCCGGCTGGGGTGAGCACCCTCGAGGCCGACACCAGGGTGTCGGCCTTTTTTATTTGTTGCCCGAATTTTTCTGACAGTCCGCCCGACTGGCACCGCGATGAACGAGCTTGATCAACTGCTGCAGACGGCCCAAGGCGAATTCGCCGCAGCCGCCACTCCCGCCGACCTCGAGAACGCCAAGGCGCGTTTTCTGGGCAAGTCCGGTCGTGTGACCGAGTTGCTCAAGAGCCTGGCCGCCTTGCCGGTCGAGGAAAAGAAGGCCCGCGGTGCCGAGATCAATGTGTTGAAGTCCGGCATAGAGGCCGCACTGACGGCGCGTCGTCAGGCCCTGGCCGATGCGGAACTGGAGTTGCAACTGAAGGCCGAGGCGCTCGATGTCAGCCTGCCCGGCCGTGCACGTGGCACCGGCGCCTTGCACCCCATCACTCGCGCGATGGAGCGCATCGAGGGCATCTTCGGCTCCATGGGCTTCGATGTGGCCGATGGCCCCGAGATCGAGAACGACTGGTTCAACTTCACCGCGCTGAACACACCGGAAGACCATCCGGCCCGTTCCATGCACGACACCTTCTACATCGAAGGCGGTCATGTGCTGCGCACCCACACCAGCCCCATGCAAATCCGCTACGCGGTTCAGCATGTCAAGAAGCACAAGGCCCTGATCGACGCCGGCCAGCCCATGCCCGAAATCCGCGTGATCGCGCCGGGCCGCACCTACCGCGTCGACAGCGATGCCACCCATTCGCCCATGTTCCACCAGGTCGAAGGCCTGTGGGTGGGCGAGAACATCAGCTTCAAGGACCTGAAGTCGGTCTACCTGAACTTCATCACCTCCTTCTTCGAAACCGATCAGCTGGAGCTGCGTTTCCGCCCCAGCTATTTCCCCTTCACCGAGCCCAGCGCCGAGATCGACATCATGTTCGCCTCCGGCCCGCTGAAAGGCCGCTGGCTGGAGGTCTCCGGTTCCGGCCAGGTGCACCCGCAGGTGATCCGCAATATGGGCCTGGACCCCGAGCGCTACATCGGATTTGCCTTCGGCTCGGGCATCGACCGCCTGGCCATGTTGCGCTACGGCGTGAATGATCTGCGCCTGTTCTTTGATGGCGACCTGCGCTTCTTGAGCCAATTCAAGTAAGCCTCGCGCGCCGCCATCCACCAGAACACGCTCGAAAGAGCAGAGAAGAAGAGATTTCACATGCAATTCCCTGAATCCTGGCTGCGGTCTTTCTGCAACCCGCCGCTGAACACGCAAGAGCTGGCCGACCTGCTGACCATGTCGGGCCTGGAAGTTGAAGAGCTGCGCCCGGTGGCGCCGCCGTTCCATGGCATCGTGGTCGCCGAGATCCTGGAAGCCGAGCAGCACCCGAACGCAGACAAGCTGCGCGTGTGCAAGGTCAACGCCGGTGCGGCCTTCAATAACGGCGAGCCGCTGCAGATCGTCTGTGGCGCGCCCAATGCGCGCGCCGGCATCAAGGTGCCGCTGGCCACGGTGGGCGCCGAGCTGCCGCCGGGCGAAGACGGCAAGGCATTCAAGATCGGCGTGGGCAAGCTGCGCGGCGTGGAGAGCTTCGGCATGCTGTGCTCGGCCCGCGAGCTCAAGCTCAGCGAGGAGCATGGCGGCCTGCTCGAGTTGGACGCGAGCGCCACCGTCGGCCAGAACATCCGCGAGCATCTGAACCTCGACGACACCTTGTTCACCCTCAAGCTGACGCCCAATCTGGCGCATTGCCTGAGCGTGTACGGCGTGGCTCGCGAGGTGTCCGCGCTGACCGGCACGCCGCTGCAGGCACCGGCTATCAGCCCGGTGGCGCCGCAGCACGATGCCAAGCTGCCGGTGCGCATCGAGGCGGCCGATCTCTGCGGTCGCTTCTCGGGCCGCATCGTGCGCGGCGTGAACACGCAGGCCAAGACCCCCGCCTGGATGGTGGACCGCCTGGCCCGCTGCGGCCAGCGCAGCGTGGCGCCCCTGGTGGACATTTCCAACTACGTGATGTTCGAGCTGGGCCGCCCCTCGCACATCTTCGATCTCGACAAGATCGACCGCGAGCTGGTGATCCGCTGGGCCAAGAAGGGCGAGAGCCTCAAGCTGCTCAACGGCAACACCGTCGAGCTGGACGAGACCGTCGGTGTGGTGGCCGATGCCTCGGCGCCCGAGTCCCTGGCCGGCATCATGGGTGGCGACGCCACCGCCGTGTCCGACGACACCCGCAACGTTTATGTCGAAGCCGCCTTCTGGTGGCCCAAGGCTGTGGCCGGCCGTTCGCGCCGCTACAACTTTTCGACCGACGCCGGCCACCGCTTCGAGCGCGGTGTGGACCCGGCCGACACGGCCCTGCACATCGAACGCATCACCCAGCTGATCCTCGAGATCTGCGGCGGTGAGGCCGGCCCTCTGGACGACCAGACCACGGCCTTGCCCGAGCGCAAGCCGGTGGCTCTGCGCGTCGCGCGTGCGGCCAAGGTGATCGGCATGCCGGTGACGCAGGAAGACTGCGCCCGCGTCTTCAGCCGCCTGGGCCTGCAGTTCAGCGAAGCGCCGGGCGTGCTGACGGTGACGCCGCCGAGCTGGCGCTTCGATCTGCAGATCGAAGAAGACCTGATCGAGGAAATCATCCGCGTGATGGGCTACCCCAGCCTGCCCAATACCCCGCCTCTGGCGCCGGTGGTGGCCAAGGTGGCCTCGGAGTCGCGCCGCGCCATCCATGCGCTGCGCCATGCCGTGGCGGCGCGCGATTATTTCGAGACCATCAATTTCAGCTTCGTTGAAGCCCGCTGGGAGGCCGAGCTGGCCGGCAACAGCAACCCGATCCAGCTGCTCAACCCCATCGCCGCGCCGCTGGCCGTGATGCGCAGCAGCTTGATCGGCAGCCTGGTGCAAGCCCTGCGCCACAACCTGAGCCGTCGTGCCAGCCGCGTGCGCCTGTTCGAGATCGGCCGCGTCTTCCTGCGCGACGCCTCGGTGCAGGAGAGCGACAGCAGCATCGCCGGCGTGGCCCAGCCCATGCGCCTGGCCGGCCTGGCCTTCGGCCCGGCCGACCAGCCGCAATGGAGCCAGCGTGACCGCCAGGTCGACTTCTTCGATGTGAAGGGCGATCTGGAAGCCTTGTTCGCGCCGCGTCAGCTGCAGTTCAAGCCGGCCTCGCATCCGGCTCTGCACCCGGGGCGCAGCGCTCGCGTGGAGCTGGACGGCCGCGACATCGGCGTGATCGGCGAGCTGCACCCCAAATGGCGCCAGGGCTACGAGTTGCCCAGCGCCCCGGTGCTGTTCGAGCTGGACCTGCCGGCCGTGCTGGAACGCCAGCTGCCGGCTGCACAAGCCATTCCGCGCCAGCAGTCGGTGCTGCGCGATCTGGCCGTCATCGTCGGCGAGCAGGTCAGCCACGACGCCCTGATGCAGGCCATCGCCAGCGCCCACACCGGCCTGATCCGCTCGGCACGCTTGTTTGACGTTTTCAAGCCCACGCAGGCCAATGCCGAGCTGAAGGACGGTGAGCGCAGCATGGCCGTGCGCCTGGAACTGCTGGACGACGAGGCCACCTTGACCGACGAG
>JAIXSD010000213.1 GCA_027484885.1 Rubrivivax sp. | reverse complement strand
GGCCGCCAGTGCTGGCGCAGCTCCTTCACGCCGACCCGCAAGCTCAGCAGCGGCAGCAGAAAGAGGCTGGCGCCCAGCACCCGCATGGTGGCCATGGGCACCGGGCCGAACTCATGCGCGCCGAGGCGCATGAACAAAAACGAGGCGCCCCAGATGGCGGCCAAGAGGCTCAGTTCGATAAAATCCTTGGGCTTCATCATCGTGTGCCGCTGCTTTCCATGGCTGGCAGAGGGCCAGCGAGCCGGCATGATAGGGGCTGGCCTGCCTGGGCCCCACCCGCTTCTTGCGCTCAGACCGCAACGCTGGGCGCGCAGCGCGCGGCATTCAGAGGAACATGCCGCCCGAGGCCTCGATGCGCTGGCCGTTGATCCAGCCACTTCCGTCACCCAGCAAGGCGGTGATCGCGCCACCGATGTCATCGGGCAGACCGACCCGGCCCAGGGCCGTCTGAGCGGCGATGAAGCCGTTGACGCCGGCGTTGTCGCGCACCACGCCGCCACCGAAATCGGTCTCGATGGCGCCCGGCGCCAGCACATTGACGGCAATGCCGCGCGGGCCCAGCTCCTTGGCCATGTAGCGGCTCAGCACTTCCACCGCGCCCTTCATCGCCGCGTAGGCGGCATAGCCGGGCAGGGCGAAGCGGGTCAGTCCGCTGGAAATGTTGAGGATGCGGCCGCCCTCGCGCAGCAGGGGCAGCAGCCTTTGGCTGAGGAAGAACACGCCCTTGAGGTGCACGCGGAAGAGCTCGTCGAACTGGTCCTCGGTCGTGTCCATCAGTCCGGCGTGGACGCCCATGCCGGCGTTGTTGATCAGGTGGTCGAAGCGCTCGCGCTCCCAGGTCTGGGCCAGTGCGGTCTGCACGGTGGCGGCGAAGTCGGCAAAGCTGTCGCTGCGGCCGGTGTCCAGCTGCAGGGCCACGGCGCGGCGGCCCAGCGCTTCGATCTCGGCCACGGCGCTGGCCGCTTCATCGGCCCGGCTGCGGTAGCTCAGGATGACGTCGTGGCCGTGTGAGGCCAAGTGCAGGGCAGCACTGCGCCCCAGTCCACGGCTGCCGCCGGTGATCAGGGTGATGGGCGCGGGATGGGGGGTGTTGTGGGTGTTCATTGAAGTGTCTCGTTCAAGGTTCGAAAGCCCGTGAGGGCGGGGGGAGGGCCGGTGGCGCCGCTGCACACTGCTGCGGAAGCCTGGCGTGAACGAAGCTTATTGAAAGCATTTGTTTGGATAAACTGGCTTTTTAAAGAATGACTGTTCGCAAAATCAAGACAATGCAAGGGGCTTGCCAATGAATCCCATGGAGCAAATGCAGGTCTTCAGCCGCGTGGTGGAGACCGGCAGCTTCACCCAGGCGGCGGCCAGCCTGGGTCTGGCCAAGGCCAGCGTGTCGGCCGCGGTTCAGCAGTTGGAAGCTCGGCTGGGCACCCGGCTGCTGCATCGCAGCACCCGCCGCGTGCAGCTGAGCCAGGACGGCCAGCTCTTCTACGAGCGGGCCAAAGATGTGCTGGCCGATCTGGACGAGCTGGACAGCATGTTTCGCCAGGCGGGTTCGCAACCATTGCGCGGCCGCGTGCGAATGGACATGTCCACCGGCGTGGCGCGCCAGATCGTGATGCCGCGCCTGCCCGAGCTGCTGGCGCTTCACCCGGAACTGGAGATCGAGTTCAGCAGCACCGAACGCCGGGTTGACCTGGTCCGCGAAGGCTTTGACTGCGTGCTGCGTATCGGCCCGCTGGGCCCTGCCGAGGCTGGGCTGCAAGCGCGTCCGCTGGGCCAGCTGCCGATGGTCAACTGTTTGAGCCCCGCCTATCTGGCGCGCCACGGCGAGCCCGGTGGTCTCGACGATTTGCGTCAGCACCGCCTGGTCCACTACGTCTCGCTGCTGGGCGCCCGCAGCGGCGGCTTTGAATATCTGGACGCCAGCGCTCAGCTGCAGCGACAGGCCATGGCCGGCGCACTCACTGTCAACAATGCCGAGGCCTACCAGGCCGCCTGTCTGGCCGGCCTGGGCCTGATCCAGGCGCCGCGTGTGGGCGTGCAGGCCCTGCTGGACCAGGGCTTGCTGTGCGAAGTTCTGCCGGCCTACCGCCCGCCGGACATGCCGCTGACCCTGCTGTACGCTCACCGGCGCCAGCTGCCGGCGCGGGTGCGCGTGGTGATGGACTGGCTGGCCCAGGTGGTGAGCGAGCATCTGCAGGGCTCTGCGAGCGCCGGCGGCGAGGCCGGCTTGGCTCGGCCACAATCCGGGTCATGAGTTCCACGCCCCACGATCTGTTTTCCGCCCTGCCGGCCGAGGCACCCAGCCCCACCGCCGCGCTCGATGCAGCCGCTGCCCGCGCCGCCGAGTTGCGCGACACGCTGAACCACCACGCCCACCTCTACTACGTGCTCGATGCGCCGGCCCTGCCCGATGCCGAGTACGACAAGCTCTACCAGGAGCTGCAGGCGCTGGAAGCGGCTCACCCCGAGCTGCTGACGCCCGATTCACCGACCCAGCGCGTGATCGGCCAGGTGCTGGATGGCTTTGCGCCGGTGCGCCATGCCGTGCCCATGCTGTCCATCCGCACCGAGACCGACACCGAGGCCTCGGGTGCGCTCAGCTTCGACCAACGCGTGCGCAAGCAGCTGGAGCTGGACGAGGCGGCCGCGCCGGTCGAGTACGCGGCCGAGCTGAAGTTCGACGGCCTGGCCATCAATCTGCGCTACGAGCAGGGCCTGTTGGTGCAAGCGGCCACGCGCGGTGACGGCGAGACTGGCGAGGACGTGACCCAGAACATCCGCACCGTGTCGCAGATCCCGCTGCGCCTGCGCGGCGTCACGGCGCCGGTGCTGGAGGTGCGCGGCGAGGTGTACATGCGCCGCGATGACTTCGAGGCCCTGAACGAGCGCCAGCGCGCCGCCGGCGACAAGACCTTTGTCAACCCGCGCAACACCGCCGCCGGTGCGGTACGCCAGCTCGACCCGGCCCTGGCGGCGCAGCGGCCGTTGAGCTTTTTTGCCTACGGCCTGGGCGAAGTGCAGGGCTGGACCCTGCCGCCCACGCACAGCGGCTTGCTTGATGCCCTGGCCGAGATGGGCCTGCCGGTCTGCGCCGATCGTGCGGTGGTGCAGGGCGCCGAAGGCTTGGTGGCCTTTCACCAGGCCATGGGCGCCAAGCGCGATGCCCTGCCATTTGACATCGACGGCGTGGTCTACAAGATCAACAGCCTGGAGCTGCAGCAGCGCCTGGGCTTTGTCAGCCGCGAGCCGCGCTGGGCCGTGGCCCACAAATACCCGGCGCAGGAACAGCTGACGCGGCTGAACGACATCGAGATCCAGGTCGGCCGCACCGGCAAGCTCACGCCGGTGGC
>JAIXSD010000005.1 GCA_027484885.1 Rubrivivax sp. | reverse complement strand
GAAGCCACCGAGCGCGGCGAGAAGATCGGCAACCCCTTCAGCCTCACGCCCGAGGAGCCGGAGCCGCTGGAGCGCCTGCCCTTCATCGTCGTCGTCATCGACGAGTTGGCCGACCTGATGATGGTGGTCGGCAAGAAGATCGAAGAGCTGATCGCCCGCTTGGCACAAAAAGCCCGCGCGGCCGGCATCCACCTGATCCTGGCGACCCAGCGACCCTCGGTCGATGTGATCACCGGCCTGATCAAGGCCAACATCCCGACCCGTCTGTCCTTCCAGGTCAGCTCCAAGATCGACAGCCGCACCATCCTCGACCAGATGGGTGCCGAGGCCTTGCTGGGCATGGGTGACATGCTTTACATGCCCTCGGGCACCGGCTTGCCGATTCGTGTGCACGGCGCCTTTGTCAGTGATGAAGAGGTTCACCGCGTGGTCGAGTACCTCAAGAGCCAGGGCGAGCCCAACTACATCGAGGGCATCCTCGAGGGCGGCGTGCTGGAAGGCGAGGGCGGTGAAGCCGGCGGCGGCGCAGCCGGCGGCGACGGTGAGGCCGACCCCATGTACGACCAGGCGGTGGCCGTGGTGCTGCAGCACCGCCGTGCCTCCATCTCGCTGGTGCAGCGCCATCTGCGCATCGGTTACAACCGTGCCGCGCGTTTGCTGGAGCAGATGGAAAAGTCGGGCCTGGTGTCCAGCATGGCCACCAATGGCAACCGCGACCTGATCGTGCCCAAGCGCGACGAATGAGCCCCGCGACCCCTCCGCACAGGACCCCTCCCATGATGACGATGAAAAGCCGTGCCGTGCTGGCCGCGGTCTTGCTGACCCTGGCTTCCGTGGCCCGCGCCGACGCCGTGAGCGCGCTGCGTGATTTCGCCCGCGAGGTGAAAAGCGCCAGCGCTCAGTTCAAGCAGACCGTCAACTCCCCCGATGGCAAGCGCAGCAAGAGCTCGCAGGGCAGCTTTGAGTTTCAGCGCCCCAACCAGTTCCGCTTCGCCTACAGCAAGCCCTTCGAGCAACTGATCGTCGGCGACGGTCAGAAGGTCTGGATCTTCGACCCCGACCTCAATCAAGCCAGCTCCCGCCGCATGAACCAGGCCCTGGGCGCCACGCCGGCGGCCTTGCTGGCGGGTGGCAATCTGGAGCGTGATTTCACGCTCAAGGCCCTGCCGTCCGAGGGCGGTCTCGATTGGGTGCAGGCCCTGCCGCGCCAGGCCGACGGTGGTTTTCAGTCGCTGAAGATTGGTTTCAAGGGCCGCGATTTGGCGGCTCTCGAGATCGTCGATGGTTTCGGCCAGCGCTCGCGCCTGGATTTCAGCAGCCTGGCCGTCAACGCCAGCCTGCCGGCGGATCGATTCCGCTTTGTGTTGCCGGCCGGGGCTGATCTGGTTGAGCAATGAGTGAGGCTGGGCTTCATGCCCCGCCCACAGCTTCTTGAGTCCTTGGTGAAGATGAGAAAGTGCCCCGCATGGCGGCCATGAGTGATTCCCTGTTTCCCGAGGACGAGCTGCCCTCGGTGCCACCCAGCCGCAGCGCAGGCGCAGCCTCGGCGTCGCCGGTGTTCGGCCAAGCCTCCTTGCATCCGCCCCTGGCCGAGCGCCTGCGGCCCAACTCGCTCGACGAGGTGATCGGCCAGCGTCAATTGCTGGGCCCCGGCATGCCGTTGCGCACCGCCTTCGAGTCGGGGCGGCTGCACTCCATGATTCTTTGGGGCCCGCCGGGCGTGGGCAAGACCACACTGGCGCGCTTGATGGCCCTGTCTTTCGAGGCGCAGTTCATCACCATTTCGGCGGTGCTGGGCGGCGTGAAGGACATCCGCGAGGCGGTGGAGCGTGCGCAGAGTGTGGCGGCCCAGGGGCGGCGCACCGTGGTCTTCGTGGACGAAGTCCACCGCTTCAACAAGTCGCAGCAGGATGCCTTCCTGCCGCATGTGGAGTCGGGCCTGTTCACCTTCATTGGCGCCACCACCGAGAACCCTTCTTTCGAAGTCAACTCGGCGCTCTTGTCGCGTGCCACCGTCCATGTGCTCAAGTCCCTGGACGAGCAGGATCTGCTCGATCTGGTGCAGCGTGGCGCCGAGCTGCTGGCCTGCCCGCCGGTGACGGAAGGTGCAGCCAAGCGCCTGGCCGCCTATGCCGATGGCGACGCACGCCGTTTACTCAATGCCCTGGAGGCCGTGGCCTCGCTGACCCCGCCGGGTGTGGCGCAGATCGACGAGGCCGTGCTTGAGCGCGCACTGGGCGAGCAACTGCGCCGTTATGACAAGGGCGGTGAGCAGTTCTACGACGTGGTCTCGGCCCTGCACAAATCGGTGCGAGGCTCCGACCCCGATGCCGCGCTCTACTGGCTGGCCCGCATGCTCGATGGCGGTGTCGATGCGCGCTACATCTCGCGCCGCCTCATCCGCATGGCCAGCGAGGACATCGGCCTGGCCGACCCGCGCGCGCTGCGCATCTGCCTGGATGCGGCCGAAACCTACGAGCGGCTCGGCTCGCCCGAGGGCGAGTTGACGCTGGCGCAGGCGGTGGTGTTTCTGGCCGTGGCGCCCAAGTCCAATGCCGTCTACAGCGCCTACAAGGCCGTGCGGGCCTTTGTGAAGAGCGATGCCAGCCGCCCTGTGCCCCTGCATCTGCGCAATGCGCCGACCCAGCTCATGACCGATCTGGGTTACGGGCGCGAGTACCGTTATGCGCATGACGAGCCGGGCGGCTTCGCGGCCGGTGTGCATTACCTGCCCGAGGGCATGGAGGACCTGCATTTCTACGAGCCGGTGAACCGCGGCCTGGAGCTGCGCATCGGGGATCGCCTGGCCGAGCTGCGCCGCCTCAACGCCGAGGCGCGCGAGGGTGAGTCGGGCTCTGCGAGCGAGCCCCGGGATTAGGCGCTCAATTGAGGGTCTTGGGGGCCTTCGGCGCTAGGGGTATTTACCAGCGAAACCCCTTGGAATGCGACTCCTACAATGAAGCTCAGGCTGCAGGACTTGATGGCCACGTGGGCCCGCCGACATTGCGGCGGGCTTTTTTTTATCTGCTCAAAGTTCAGCACAACGTTTGGGCGGGAACGCGCAAGACGCTGACCGCCATACCGGAGACGCTTCATGGAAACTTTTTTCCAGCAAATCATCAACGGGCTGGTGCTCGGGAGCATGTATGCGCTGGTGGCGCTGGGGTACACGATGGTGTACGGCATCATCAACCTGATCAATTTTGCGCACGG
>JAIXSD010000723.1 GCA_027484885.1 Rubrivivax sp. | reverse complement strand
CTCGATGAACTGCTGGATCTGGCGCCCGCGCAGCGCCCCGCCCGCCTGCAAGCCCTGCGCGATCAGGCCGAGCTGAGCCCGGAGCTGATCGAGGACCTGGCCGAGTTGCTGCGCCGGCAAGAGGCGCTGGAGGCCGAGGACTTTCTCGCCAGCCCGGCCCTCAGCGTGGCCGAGGCCGCCAGCGCCCACAACCAGGCCGGCCAAACGGTGGGCGCCTACACCCTGGAGCGCGAGATCGGCCAGGGCGGCATGGGCACGGTCTGGCTGGCGCGCCGTACCGACGGCCGCTTCGAAGGCCAGGTGGCGATCAAATTCCTGAACACCGGCCTGCTGGGCCGCGGCGACGCCGGCCGCTTTGCCCGCGAGGGCCAGATCCTGGCGCGCCTGACCCATCCGCACATCGCCCGCCTGATCGATGCCGGCGTGGCACCCGAACACCAGCAGCCCTATCTGGTGCTGGAGTACATCGACGGCGTGCAGCTGGACCGTTTTTGCGTCGAACGCGGCCTCGACTGCGAGGCCCGGCTGCGCCTCTTCCTCGACGTGCTGGCCGCCGTGGCCCATGCCCACACCCGCCTGATCCTGCACCGCGACCTCAAGCCCTCCAACATCCTGGTGACGGCGGCGGGCGAGGTGAAGCTGCTGGACTTCGGCATCGCCAAGCTGCTGAACCGCTCGGCCGAAGACGACACCACGCCCCCCGGCGCCGCCACCGAGCTGACCCGCGTGGCGGGGCGCGCTTACACCCCGCGTTATGCCGCACCCGAGCAGGTGCAGGGCGGTGAAGTGACCACGGCCACCGATGTCTATGCCCTGGGCGTGCTGCTCTACCTCTTGCTCAGCGGCCAGCACCCGACCGAGGGCCGCGACGAGGCCCTGACCACGCCGCTGGAGCGCCTGCGCACCCTCGTCGAAGTCGAGCCCAAGAAGGTGTCGGAACGCGTGCCCAGCGCCGTGGCGCGCCAGCTGCGCGGCGACCTCGACACCATCGTCGCCAAGGCGCTCAAGAAGTCACCGGCCGAACGCTATGCCAATGCCGCCGAACTGGCCGACGACCTCAAACGCTGGCTGGCGCATGAGCCGATCGCGGCGCGGCCGGACAGCCGGGCTTACCGCGTGGCCAAGTTCCTGCGCCGCAACCGCGTCGCTGTAGCCGCCGCCAGCCTGGCCAGCCTCGCCCTGCTCGGCAGCGGCGTCGTGGCCTTGTGGAAAGGCCTGGAAGCGCAGGAGCAGCGCGCGCAGGCCGAGGGCCTGATCGAGTTCATGCTCGGCGATCTGCGCAAAAAGCTGGAGCCGGTGGGCCGGCTCGATGTGCTCGATGCGGTGGGGGAAAAGGCGCTGGCCTACTACGCCCGTCAGCCGCTCACACGCATGGACGCCGAATCGCTGGGGCGCCGCGCCAAGGCCCTGCATTTGATGGGAGAGATCGCGGACAAGCGCGGGCGCAAGGCCGAGGCCCTGGCTCACTTCAGCGAAGCGGCACGCAGCACAGGGGAATTGCTGGCCCGCGCACCCGGCACGCCGCAGCTGATGTTCAACCACGGGCAAAGCGTTTACTGGATGGGCTACGCCGCCCGGGAGGAAGGTCGGCGGGCCGAAGCCCAGCAACACTTCGAACGCTACCTGGCCTTGTCCGAAGAGCTGGCACGCCGGGAACCGATGCAGCTGGACTGGCAGGTCGAGCTGGCTTACGCGCACAACAACCTCGGCGTGCTCCTGCTGGAGTCGGGTCAAGCGGCGGCAGCGCTGCCGCGCTTCGAGGCCGCTGCAGGTATCTGGAGGCGGCATCAGAGCGAGCGTTCGAGCTTGGCCGGCGAACTGAGCACCAGCCTGGGCTGGATGGCCAAGGCCCAGGAAGACCTGGGCCTGCTGGATGAGAGCATTCGCAGCCACCAGGCGAAACTACAGCTTCTGCCCATCGGCCAGGCCACTGGCGCGGCTGCCGAGAGCCGGGCAGCGTCCTTCACCACCTTGGGCCGTTTGCATCTCAACGCGGGGCGCGGCGAACAGTCGCTGCAATACGCAATGGAGGCCCTCAAAGCCTATCTGGCACTCAGCCAGCTGGACCCCGACAACCTCGATCTTGTGCAGGCCCTGTGCTTTGCCCGCATTCAAGTGATTGAAACCGCTTTGGCCCTGGGCCAGAACGAGCTTTCAAGCAGCGAGTTGCGCACGGCCGGACTTGAGCTGCAGCGCCTGCTGGCGGCGGACAAGAGCAAACCCGCGCGAGCCTTGCGCTTGCAAGGTCGCTGGCTGACGGCACGCGCGCAGCAGGCACACAGCGCACCCGAACAGGCGCGAGGCGCGCGAAGCGCACTGGCAGCTTTTCTCCAGGGCTACCCCGCCCCCGACCCCGCCAAACCCGAGTCGGATCGTGACGCACCCAGCCGACTGGTGCTGGCAGCAGCGGCATTGCAACTGGGTGACGCCTGGGCGCGGGACGATGTGATGCAAGCGCGTGCGGCATGGCAGCAGGTGCTGCAGCACCTGCTGCCTGCTGGCGAAGACAACCCCGACCCGCGCGTGAATTGTTTGCGTGCCATGGCGAGCCAAAGACTGGGCCAAGCTCAAGTCGCTCAGGCTTTGGTCGAAAAAATTGTCTCCCGCACCAGCTACCGCCACCCAGTTTGGATGGCCGATCTGCGCCCGATGCGCCACGACTGAGTGACTGAGTCTTCGCACGGGTTCACGCTGCTTGCGCTGTCGTCCATTTCATCGAGCCCACCATGCCTCAAACCAACACCCCCATCCAAACGAATGTGTTCCCTGTCACCGTCCAAGTGGTCAGCGACCGCAGCGGACAGCAGTCCTTGATGTTCACCCCGGACACGGTGGAATTGAGCTCGGAGCGCAACGCGCTGATCACCTACACCCTGACCAGCGCCGGCTACCATTTCCCCACCGATGGCTCGGCCTTGGTGATCTCGGGCGACAACAACGAGTTCCCCATTGCCTGGTATGTGGATGCCTGCAATATTTCCTTGGGTGACTACAACAACAACAGTGCCAGCTACAAGTACACGATGACCGTGGTGAACAGCAGCAACGGATCGACCATCACGACCGACCCGACCATCAAGAACAACAACGAATAAACCGCACCGACACGGCGTGCTGGGTCGCAGCGATCGCTTGGGGTGATCTCGACAACCCTCGGGGTCATGCAGCTCGAGTCAGCGTTGGACCTCTTCATCCAGCTTCGCCTGAGCCGGCAAGCGGCGCTGCTGGCCGCGCACATCAATCACCACCGTGTGCGCCGTCTTGTCCTGCAGCCCCTGCCGGTTCGGGTCCCAGAGGATCTGCAGCAGGCCGATGCCACCGGTGACAGTGGCGGCGGCATAACCGCCAAAACGCCTGAAGCCCAGCATCAGGGTCATGGGCTTGCCGCTGAGCTCCTGCACGCGCAGGCCCAGCAGGCGCTTGCCCAGGGTCTGGCCCGGCCAGAGCAGGGGCAGCAGGCAAAAGTACAGCGCCGGCGTCACATAGTGGCGCAGCAGCTCATCGAGCCAGCGCTTGCCCGCCTTCAGCCAACGCATGGCCTGCGGCTGGCCGGCCAGCACCACCTCTTCGCGCAAATGTTCCAGCTGTGACTCCTGCTCGCGCAGCAGGCGGTGCAAAGCCTGGTGGTGAGACTCTTGCGCTAGCTGCTGAGCTTGGGCCCGGGCGGCCGCTGAGGCGGCGGACTCAGCCGCGTCGGCGGCATCGGGCGTGGTCTCCGGCTCCTCCTCTGCCTGATCACGCAACGCGCGCAGCTCGGCCTTGTTGAGCGGGGTGCTGAGCTCGCTGTCCGCATCGGCGGCAGCGTCGGCCTCGGCCTCCGGATTACCGTGGAAAAGAAGCGTCACGCCCTGGTAGCTGAACCAGGCCACCAGCAGCCAGGACAGCCAGCGCCGCCGCGCCGGCTGCGGCGCTGGCGGGGCCAGGACCAGATCGGCCTCCGCAGCATCGGTCGCAACAGCCGCCGGGCCGCGGCGCCAGCGCAGGCGGGCGAACACCTCGGGGCGGGTCTGGCGCAGCCAGGTGTAGAGGCCCAGGGCGGCCGCCATCATCAGCCAGTTGTTGGCCAGCTGGCTCACCAAGGCCAGCACGCCCACATCGATGGCCATGGCCAGGGCGCGCTGGCGCGGCGTGGCCAGGGGCTGGCCCAGCAAGGCGGGCGCCACATTGAAATCCTCGGGCTTGACGGTGGCGCGCGAGTCGACCGCACTGGCGGCAGCGGCGCGCGAAGCAAATCGGAACAGTCGAAACACGGCGAAGCACCTCGGCAAGCGGTTCGTTCGGAGGGCAAGACGGCAGCCCGCTCAGGGTTCTCACCAGGGCAGCCAGAGCCGGCCGGGCGCGAAAGGCTGCACTCTATGCGATGCAGCGGCGGCGTCACGCAAGTCGCGCACAATCGCGCCCGCAGGCGGGCCTGACACCCGAGCTGCACGCATGAAGAGACAGCGGCAGACCGCCCCTCGGGTGGCTGACCGCGCAGGAGGATGACACGTGAGTGAGAACAGCGATTCGCCGGAGGGCGGAGGAGGATGGCTGCCGCCGCGGCAGCAGCAGCCAGAGCGCGCAGCGCCGCGGGCGCTGATGCAGCTGCTGCTGGCCCTGCTGCTGGGCTTGGGCGGCAGCACCCTGCAGGCTGCCCCCGGGCCGAGCGAAACCAAGCCGGCCAGCGCCAACAGCGCCGCGCCAGGCACACGCCCGCGCATCGGCCTGGTGCTGTCGGGCGGCGGCGCGCGCGGCCTGGCCCATATCGGCGTGCTCAAGGCGCTGCAGGCGCAGCGCATCCCGGTGGACCTGGTGGTGGGCACCAGCATGGGCGCGGTGGTGGGCGGCGCCTTTGCCGCCGGCCGCAGCGTCGAGGACCTGGAGGCCCTGGTGGCCGAGGCCGACTGGAACAGCATCCTGGCCGACCGGCCCGGCCGGCGCGAGCTGGCGCAGCGCCGCCGCGAGGACGACCGCATGCTGGCCTCGCGCCTGGAGTTCGGCCTGGGCACCGCGGGCGTGATGCTGCCGGCCGCGGCCGCGGGCAACAGCGCGCTCGAGTTCACGCTCGACAGCCTGGCGCCCGATGCCCGCGCTGAAACACCCCTGCCCCTGCTGCCCCTGCCCTTCAAGGCCCTGGCCACCGACCTGGTCAACGGCCGCCTGGTGGTGCTGGACGATGTGCCCCTGTCCCTGGCCCTGCGCGCTTCGATGGCGGTGCCGGGCCTGTTCTCGCCGGTGCGGGTCAAGGACCGGCTGCTGGTCGACGGCGGCCTGGTGCGCAATCTGGGCGTGGACATCGCGCGGCAGATGGGCGCGGATGTGGTGATCGCGGTCAATGTCGGCTCGCCCCTGCTGGACGAGCAGCAGATCCAGAGCGCACTCAGCGTCACGGATCAGATGATCAAGATCCTGACCACGCAGAACGTGGAGCGCTCGCTGGCCGAGCTGCGCCCCGGCGACTTTCTGATCACGCCCGAGATGCCGGGCTTGGGCCTGACCGATTTCGAGCGCAGCGCTGGCGCCATCCGCGAGGGCGAGCTGGCCACCGCCGACATGGCCGCGCAGCTGCACGCCCTGTCCCTGAGCCAGGAGGAGTACGCCCAGCACGAGGCGCGCCGCAATGCCGCACTCTGGCCCATGCCCCTGACCCTGCCGTTGGGCACGCTGCGCATCACCGGCAGCAAGTTCACCCACCCCGAGGCACTGAAGAACGAGCTGGGCCTGCAAGAGGGTCAGCCGGTCAGCCGCGCCGATGTGCAGCTGGCCAGCACCCAGCTCTACGGTCGCGGCGATTTCGAACGCGTGCAGACCCAGATCCACGACCACGGCGAACAACGTGACGTGCAGATCACCGTGACCGAGGCGCCCTGGACGCGCAGCCGCTTGCGCCTGGGCATCGAGCTGGCCAGCGATTTCAAGAGCTTCAACCGCAACACCCTGGCCGCCCTGCACACCCTGAGCTGGCTCAATGACTGGGGCGCCGAGCTGCGCACCAGCGCCAAGCT
>JAIXSD010000584.1 GCA_027484885.1 Rubrivivax sp. | reverse complement strand
AGGCCGCGCGCCCGAGCGCCACGCAGCATTGGCGGAAGTTGGCGGCCTGCCTTGACGGCGACCCCGCTGACGCCAAGAAAAAACGGCCTGCTTTCACAAGCAGGCCGTCTTTCATGGGGTACACCCGAAGGCGATCACTCCGCTTGCAAGGTGTACTTGCTGTAGTAACGCCGCCCCTGCATGTCCTGGGCGCCCAGCCAGATCTCGGCCGTCATGGTCAGCGGCGTGGGCAAGCTCAGGCCGGCCAGGGTCAGGGTGGTTTTGGGCGGCAGCGGCGGCGTGGCGTCGGTGAACAAGGGGATGATGCCGCCCGTCAGGCGGGTGCGCACGCTGATCAAGCGCATATCGGGGTTGGCACTGGCCCAGCTGGCGTAGTTGAGCACCAGGTCCTGGCGCAGGGCCGAGGCCTTGAGCGGCTGGCTGCTGCTGATGCCGTCCAGGGTCGGATAACGGCTGCGGCCGCTGTCGGCAGGCACATCGGCGGGCAGGAACATGGACCGTGTCTCGGCCGTGCCAGCGATGGTGTAGCTGGCCACGTACTTGGCGCCACGCTGGCTTTCGGCGCTGCCCAACCAGCCCAGGGCCGATTGCTGCAAGGCGCTGTCGGCGATGTCGCCGGTGGGCGCCACCGTAGCCGAGCCCGGCGTGCTGGAGATGCACAGGAAAGGCCGGTTGCAGTAAGACAGGCCGATGCTGTAGCCGCTGGGCATCTGCACATTGGCCGTGCTCAGCAATTGCACCGGTGTTGCGGCGGCGGTGCGGGATTGCACTTCCAACTGAATGCCCACCCAAGGGTTGGCCGCGCTGGCGGCACTCGCCGGAGCCAGCGCAGCATCCGCAGCCAAGGCCTGCACGCTGACGGGATAAATCTTGGCATCCACCTTGCGGGCATTGCCGATCAGGCTCCAGGTGCCGCCCGTGGTGGCCGGAGCGGCGGCCTTGGTGAAGGTGGCCGCATCGGTGAAGTACTCCTGCACCGTGCCCGTCGAATCGCTGACGGTGGCGGCCACCAGCAGGCGCTTGCACAGGCCGCCGGTCAGTACATCGTCGCCACAACCGGTCACCATCAGACGACCCAGCTGACGCTTGGCCGTGGCCAACGCAGCCAGGCGGGCGGCCAGCTCAGCCTTGGTGGCGGAGTTGTGGCTCTCATAGGTGCCCAGCCAGGTGGATGCACTGAAATCGGCGGCCGTCTTGCCCTGGGCGATGAGGGCATTGAGCCCCGCGCTGAGGTCATCCAAGGTGGCCAGGTTGTCGGTCGTGGCCTTGGCGCTGGAGGCCAGCTTGAGCGTGGAGCTGATGGCATTCGCCGGCACGCCGCCGGTCTTGAGCAGCTCGCCCTGCGCCGTGGACAGGCCCACCACCACCTCAGGCACGGCCGTGGGCAAGAGCTTGTTGCTGACCAGCAATTGGTCCACGCCCTTGTTGCTGCGAACCACCTGCACGCGCAGGGCTTCGAGCAAGAGGTCTTGCGTGCTCTTGTTGGCGGTGAAACTGGCATCGCCCAGCAGGTCGAGGCTGGCCGTGTTGGTGATCTTGAGGTCACTGAGCTGGGTCTTGATCAGCGCCTTGAGGAACTCGCCCGCCGCGCTGGCGGCCGAGGCGGCCGGCGCGATCTGGGCCGCGCTGGCCGCGGCGCTGGCAAACAAAGGGAGTGGATCGCTGCCCACCGACAAGGCCACGATGGCCTGACTCAGGGGTGTGATGTTGGCGACCATGCTGGTCTTGGCGGCGTCCAGAATCGGCACGATGGAGTGCAGAACCTGGGGCACGCCTTGCGAATCCACGCCGACGGCCTGCACCAGCAAGGGGCCTTTGACGGTCTTGCTGCTCAGGCTGAGGCTGTAGCTGCCATCGCTGGCCTGCGTGCTGGTGCTGCCCAGGGCGGTGCCGGCGGCATCGATGACCTTGATCTGGGCATTGGCCAGGGGCGCACCGACAGCGGCCACGCCGCTGAGGGTGGGCGTCACGCTGAAGGTGGTGCTGCCGGCCGCGCTGTCGGTGCCGCCGCTGCTGGAATCGCCGCTGCTGCCGCCCCCGCCGCCACCACAGGCGCTGAGCACCAGACCCAAAGCCAGGCTGGACAGCAGGATCAAGCCGGCCTTGAGGCCCGGCAAGACAGGAGGAGAACGGTGCGGCGTGGAAGACATGAGATGAGGCTCGCTCGGGCTGCTATTCCCCTCATCTTAGGCATCAAGTTCTCGGCGCCAGCGCCGAAGAAGCACGCGCTTTTGGCGCGTTATTGCCGCTCGCTGCAGCGAGAACGCCTCATTTCGGCCCGATGTTCACCCAGGCCACCTCGAACCAGTTGTCGGGCCGGTGGACCACGCTCACATTGCTGCGCGCCGCCCAAGGAATCATCTGGCGGTGCAGGGGCAGAACCTGGAACTGCTCTTTCAGCTCCATCAGCGCCGACTTGATCAGCTGCTCGCGCTTCTTGGGATCGATCTCGACGCTGGACTGGGCGGCCAGGCTGTCGAACTTGTCATTGCGCCAGTTGCCGTAGTTGTAGGCACCAATGCCGCGCTCGCCGCGGTTGCGAAACACCGGCGCAAAAATGGACTCGGCATCGGTGATGGCGCCGCCCCAGCCATAGAGATACAGGCTGGTGTCGAGCTTCTCCACCTTGGGGAAAAACAGCACCCGCGGCATGGCCGAGACCCGCACCTTGATCTTGAGCTGCGCCCACATGGCGGCCAGCGCCTGGCAGATCTCTTCGTCGTTGATGTAGCGGTTGTTGGGACAATCGAGCGTGACCTCGAAACCATCGGCAAAGCCGGCCTCGGCCATGAGCTTGCGCGCAGCGGCGATGTCGAAGGGATAGCGCGCCTCGATCTTGGGGTCGTCGTAGGCGGCGATCGAAGCCGGTGTCAGCCCACCGGTCGGCACGCTCAAGCCATTCATCAGCTTGTTGCGCAAGGTTTCGATGTCCACCGCCTGGTAGAGCGCACGGCGCACGCGCAGGTCCTTGAAGGGATTCTTGTCCCCGGGCACCTGACCGTAGAGCAGCTTGTCGCGCCCCTGGTCCATGCCGATGAAGATGATGCGGTTCTCGGGGCCGTCAACGACCTTGACGCCCTGGGTGTTGCGCAGGCGTGCAATGTCACGTGGCGCTGGGTCGAGCACAAAGTCCAGTTCGCCCGACACCAGGGCGGCCAGACGGGTGGCGTCGTTCGAGATCGGCGTCAGGACAATCTCCTGCACATTGCCCTCGAACTTGCCCCACCAGTTCGGGTTGCGCTTGTACACCGTCTTGATGCCAGGTTGGCGGGTGACCAGCATGTAGGGGCCGGTGCCGTTGGCATTCATGCTGGTGAAGCCCTCTTCCTTGTTCTTGAAGTCCAGCGGCCGGGTGGCGCGGTTGGCCTCAGACCAGGGCTTGCTCATGATCCAGAGCGTGTCCAGGTGCTGCAGAAAGATCGGGTTGAAGGCGGTCAGCACGAACTCCACCGTCTGCTCGTCCACCTTGCGGGGCGTGCCCACGGCATTGGCGTAGATGGACAGCTGCGAGGTCGGCTCCTTGGCACGCTGGATGGAATACACCACATCGTCGGCGGTGAAGGGCTGGCCGCCATGGAATTTAACGCCCTGGCGCAGTTTCACGCGCCACAGCAAAGGGTTGACCTGGGTCCATTCGGTGGCCAGGCCCGGAACGATGTTGAGCTTGCGGTCGCGGCTGGTCAAGCGCTCATAGACCTGGCCATTGACCATATTGGTCATGCTCTCGTTCTGCGAGTGCGGATCCATGGTCTGGGGGTCGCCCTGGCTGGCCCATTTCAGGGTCTGCGCCCGCGTGGCCATGCTCGGCAGCATCAAGGACATGGCCACAGCGGCCAAGAGCGGAACCAAACGGAACGCGGTCTTCATTGCGAGCACCTCTCAAGCCAGGAACTTCGCGAGTGTAGGGAGCGCAGCATGAGCTGCCGCATGGGGTAAACCTTGGCCCTCAGCCGAGTGGCTGAGCACGCGGCAAGGACTGTGTAGAAAATGGGGAAAGGAAAAAAAGGGGGGTCAGGTCTTGCGCCAGATGTCGTCGAGATGGGTGAAGCCCCAATCCTGCGGTGACTCGCGCCCCACCACCCGGTCCGAGTTGGCCGGGTTGGCCAGGTCCAGCATCTGCACCGGAATCGGCAGCTTGGACTTGGTGGAATAGAACACCCGCACCACGGGTGCAGCCAGGTTCTGCGGGTTCAGGTCGATCACGACAGCCAGGCGACCCGATTCCAGCTTGACCAGGCTGCCGACCGGATAGATGCCCACGCTCTTCACAAAGGCCTTGAACACCACCGGGTCGAACTGCCCGGTCCACTGCGCCATGCGCTGGATGGAGCCGGCCGGGTCCCAGGCGGCCTTGTAGGGCCGGGTCGAGGTGATCGCGTCGTAGACATCGCAGACCGCGCCCATGCGCGCGAGCAGGCTGATCTGCTCACCCTTGAGCTTTTGCGGATAGCCGGTGCCGTCCATCTTCTCGTGGTGGTGCAAGCAGACATCGAGCGCGGCCTCGGGCACGGCCCCACCCTCTTTCAGCATCATGTAGCCGCGCATGGGGTGGGAGCGCATGATGTCGAACTCGGCTTCGGTCAGCTGCCCCGGCTTGTTCAGCACATCGAGCGGCATCATCATCTTGCCAATGTCATGCAGCAGGCCGGCCAGGCCGGCTTCACGCGTTTGCGT
>JAIXSD010000645.1 GCA_027484885.1 Rubrivivax sp. | reverse complement strand
GTGGCCGAGGTGCTGGTGGACACCCTCACGGGCGAGAGCCGCGTCACCCGCGCCGATGTGCTGCACGACGCCGGCCGCTCGCTCAACCCCGCCCTGGACATCGGCCAGGTCGAAGGCGCATTCGTTCAAGGCCTGGGCTGGCTGACCATGGAAGAGCTGGTCTGGCACCCCAAGACCGGCGCCCTCAGCACCCACGCCCCCAGCACCTACAAAATCCCCACCGCCAACGACAGCCCACCCGACTTCCGCGTTGCGCTGTACGCCCAAGCCAACGCAGCCGACAGCATCCACCGCTCTAAGGCCGTGGGCGAGCCGCCGCTGCTGCTGCCGTTCTCGGTGTTGTTGGCGATCAAGGATGCGATTGCGGCGGCCGGGCCGGTGGGGTGTGATCCAGAGCTGAGGGCGCCGGCGACGGCGGAATCGGTGTTGAGGGCGGTGAGTGGGGTGATGAGAGGCTGTTGATGAATGAAAGCCCAGGAGTCGGCGGGAAAGCCGAGCTCAAACTCGTGCCCGCATCACAGCATGCGCCAACTGGGTTCAGCCCATTCCCAAGCAGAAACGCCCGCTGGGGCGTAGGTGAAGTCAGGAACGGGGGCGCTGGGGTCAAATCTTGCATTCAGCTCGACCTTCCCAACCCATCAAGCTGCGCAAGTCTCGCCAAGCATTCCCGGACAGCAGTCACCGCGTCCCCAGTGCAGCAAAGCAACTGCTCGAATCACAGTTGAAAGCGAGGAAAGTTCGCCCCCAACTGTTCGCATACTGGCAAGGATCGCCAAGCGACGCCGCACGAGTTGGGTCGCAGAAGCACTGAACTTCACCCGTACATAATCGGCGTCATGTCAGTCAGGATTTCGAAGTCAGCCCTCATTGCCAGAAGGGACTGCAATCCGCAGGAGTGGCTGTGGCCTCGCTCTAAAAAGCACTTCTGCCGCTAGCTTCTACATGCGGCTAGTGTCCCGACGTTCGACCTTAGACACATGCCAACTATGTCGCTAAACACCTGGCTCCCGCAGCGAAGGCGTGATCGCTTGAAGCGCAGCCTGCATGGGGTCATAGCCTTTCTGGCGATGCTTCTACCAACCTATGTTCCCGCATGGGTGCCGACGCCAATTGTGAACGGCGAGGTCATCAGCTTCGATGAGGGGTCGTCCATCCCAAGTGACGCGGAGCGCATCCGGATTGCGAGCCACCTCCCACTGATAAACGCCA
The DNA here is from genome assembly GCA_027484885.1 of Rubrivivax sp. Classification (GTDB taxonomy): domain Bacteria; phylum Pseudomonadota; class Gammaproteobacteria; order Burkholderiales; family Burkholderiaceae_C; genus Paucibacter_A. The sequence goes on along the minus strand of JAIXSD010000645.1, from coordinate 3,117 downwards.
TTTATCTCGATGTCATCGTTGTGGTCGCCTACTACGAACTGAACAGCGAGGGCCAATCGGCGATGGCACTCGCTCGCGCTGAGTCAGTAAAGCAATTTCTCATGGAAATCGGTGTTCCGAGCATCAGGGTCTATACGGAAGCGAAAGCTCTGAAATCAATCAAATCACAGGCCCCATCTACTCGCCCCAAGCCTGGATCTGTCGAGTTCGAGTATGCGGGTCAATGCATCAACCGAACTGTTTGTGAACAAGAGTGTCCGAGCGGCAAATGCAAGGGACTTGACCAAAGGTAGGCCCAACGGAGCCATTACATTTCCGAGTGAATTCGGGGGCAAGTTTTAAATCTAAGGGCAAGACCTGCACCTCCACCAACTTGAGTTACCAAACATTCAAATAAGCAAGAATGGGAGCTCGAGATTGCACCCCAAATCCAGGCACGAGAATTGGACGAAGGGGGGGGGGATACTTAATATTTAAGACTTGACCCCGAATTTTCCGCGAATTTTTTGATTTCAAACGCTGAACTTCTTGCAGGCACGTGCCATGGCTAGCGTGAGACTTACCCAAATGAGAATGAACTATTTTCTGATCACCATAGCCGCTATCGGGATATGTACTCTTCTATACATCCAAGGGGAGTTGGGCCTAAAAGGCATTGGCACATCAGTTCTCGCCCTTTTTGGCACATTCCTCGGCGCGACACTCGCCTTTAGATTGAACGAACAGAAGGAAGAAGCAGAGACAGCCCGAAAGAAGCGCGAAGCCTTAAATCGAGCGCTATTTGTACTTATCCGACAGCACAACGCAATCATTCAACTGAAGCGTGACATGGATGCTTGCCCGAACGATTTTCATCTCGCCTTCAACATGCCTGCACTCAAGCCTCCCAGCTACGCAGACCTGTTTCAACATGTCGCCGATCTTGAGTTTCTAATTGACTCAGGCAATCCAAACATTCTTTTCAAGCTAACCATTGAACAAGAGCGATTTCATCAAGCAATTGACAGTATTCGCATTCGAAATGAATTCTATGTGAACGAAGTGCAACCACAACTTGCCGCCACAGGAATGAACGGCAAAAGGGTCACTCTTGAAGACGCTGAGGCATTATTGGGTGAGAGGATATTTGGCGGAGCAATGAATGGGGCGATACATGCCAAGAAGCACTTGAATGACAGCAACGACAGCATTCCAAAAGTACTGGAAGAATTGAGGACTGAAGCCAAAGAACTGTTTCCAGGTCACAAATTTCTGGATTATCAGAATTCCAACAATTAACCTTGACGACAGCCGTCAAATGCGTGAGGGTCACCCATTAGCCGCCCCCGTCAAGTCGCAAACACACGCCCCTGCACCGCAAGAGCGCACTTGTTCTCCTCCTCACTCAAGACTGCATTCCCTGCTCGTCGAACTCACCGCGCACTTGGTTCTCACTGCATGGTTGCAGGGCGCGAGGGTCAGGCCTTGAAATTGAAGGGCCTGGGCCTGTTGAGGCGTGCGAACATGCAAGCTTGATAGATAACGACCGGACTCAACGCATGCAGACAACGATTGGGACAACCGCTCTGCTCGCCCTCTTCGCCCTGAGCTCAGCCCAGGCTCAATCCCTGACACAGGTCCACGAGTTCAAAGACTGGGCCATGGCCTGCGACAACCGGCGGCACTGCGAGGCCATTGCCTACCAGAGTGAGGAGTCCGGCTCAGCACCGGTGACCATGTGGCTGTCGCGTGACGCGGGTCCCCATGCGCGGGTGCACATTCAGTTCGATACGGACGAAAGCGAAGACACCAAGTCGATGACGCTGCAACTCGGCCCGCGTCAGCAATTGAAGGGCATCAGCCTGCGAAAGGACTTGAGCCCGGCGTACACCGCCAAAGTGCTGGCTTATGTGCTGGAGGGCGAAGAGATTGTGCTGACCGAAGGCAGCAGCGGCGGCAGCAAAAGCAGCAAGCGTTGGCAGCTGTCCTTGGCGGGCAGCAAAGCCGCGCTGCTGAAGATGGACGATCTGCAAGGGCGTGTGGGCACACCCGGCGCCTTGGTGCGCCGCGGCACACAGACCCCCGTAAAGGCAGAGAGCTCGGTGCTGCCAGCGCTTGCCGCACCCCGGGTCAAAGCTGCGGTCCTGCCCGAGACCACAGCAGCCGACCAGGCGCTGCTGCAGCCCATCCTGGATGCCGTCACGCCGCGTGAATGCTGGGAGGACCTCCCGGACGACCGCGGCCCCGAGCAATCGATCACCCGCATATCGGCCACCGAGGTCCTGGTGATGCGGGAATGCGGGCGCGGCGCCTACCAAGGCGGCTCCGGCATCTGGCTGGCCAAGAGCAAGCCGCCCTACGCACCCAAGCGCTTACGGCTGCCATTGCCAGGTGGGGAGTCCGACGATTACGTGATGAGCGCGAACCTGGAAGCAGGAACAGGGCGCTTGAGTTCGTTTGCCAAAGGGCGCGGCATCAGTGATTGCGGCAGCAGCTTCGATTGGGTCTGGAACGGGCGCAGCTTTGACCTGCTGCAAGCCTGGGTCTCACCCATGTGCCGCGGTTTCGCGGGCGGCGGCTTTGGCTTGCAGGTGTGGACGGCGGAACCTTCTCGTTGAATTGCAGAACCCCATTCGAGCTCTGAGCGGCACCATCGACTTGCTAGACATGAGGGAGGCGGCGCGGCGCACAGAGCTGCGCCCACATTCATCGTTATGCTCAGCGACCCGAACACGCCTCCTGAAACCGACCCATGTTCTTCTTCAAGCGACAAGCGACGCTCTACATCAAGCTCTCGCCCGAGCGGCTGACGATTAGGAACCTGAAAACGGGTGAGCAGTTCAGCGAGGTCCCCGAACTCGCAATCTTGCAAGAAGGCTCAAAGCGTGTGGTGATCGGGTTTGGGGCCGGAGCGCGGCAGGCGGCCGCAGACGCAGGACAAAAGCACGGACCGGACAAAGTCGAGGTCATCAAGCCCTTCGCTCATCCGCGGAGCTTGGTCAGCGATTTCACTTGCGGAGAAATCCTGCTGAAGACAGTCGTCAAAATGGCGCGCGGAACCAGGCCTTTCAGTCTCGCGCCACGAATCGTTCTGCATCCGCTGGGCTCGCCCCTGGGTGGTTTCACCCAAATCGAGCG
>JAIXSD010000556.1 GCA_027484885.1 Rubrivivax sp. | reverse complement strand
GAACTCTTGCGCTTGCGGACTCAACCACTCGAGTCCGAGACGCTCGGTGAAGCGCTGACGCTCGCGCAAATCGTGGCGGAACAGATTGAGCGGCAGCTCGGACAAGATGGCCGTCAGCCTCGCACTCAGACCCAGCCGGCCGACCGAAGCCTCTTGCTGCTCGGTCTCGAAAATGCCACCGGGGTCGCTGGCGATGATGAGATTGCATTGCTCATCGAGCAGCGCCGTCGTGCCCATATTGTCGAAAACGCCGCCATCCGTCAGGCCCAGGGTGCGCACGCGGCGGTCGTCGTAGAAGTCCGACAGCAGGTAGGGCGGAAAGACCGGCGGAAATGCAGCAGATGCCGTCACCGCCTGCGCCAGGGGCAATGCTTCCCACTCGGTCTGCGCACGGGGCGAGACCATCCAGGCGCCACGCAAGTTGTAGATTTCCAGGATCAAACGACACAACTGCGCCAGCGCCAGTGCTTGCAGCGGACGCTGACTGAATTCCGACCCGCGGCCCACCAATGCCACTCGGACACGCGCACCCAATTCCAAGTCGAGCCCCGACAGTGCCTCCCACATTCGCTCCAGATGCTGCTCCCGCGACAAGCCATCGTCGACCCGGGGCTGGCGCTTCGCGCCCACGGTCAGGAACCAGGCGGCGGTCTTGAGCAGACGCAAGCGCCCGGCCTCGGCATCACTGAGGGCCTGCACCAACGCCCGCAATTGAACGGCAGCATCACGTCCCCGCCCTTGCAAGCACCAGATCAAGGCTGGCACCAAAGGGCGCAAAGGCGCGGCATCGTCCTGCCCCCAGCAAGCCAGCACCGCATCGGCCCAGGCCCGGTCCGCGGCCGACAGCGTTGCGGGCGGCAGAGCGTCGTCATCCGGGTAAAGCAGGCGCTTGCGCGGCAAAAGCTCGCTCTCGATCTCTCCGTAGCGCAAATGCCCGAAGTACCACTCGCCCAGCTCCGCGTGCGAGAACCAGAAGCGCGCGCCTGAGTTGAGCGAGGTGGCGTTGATGATCCAGCGGGTCAGGGCCGAGCCCGGTTTGGCGTCGGCAGAGCCCTCCCACAAGGCCTGGTGGTTGTAGTTTTCCGATCCGCCGGCGCGGGACGATGCCTCCGCCCGCAGGCGCAAAGCCAGCAGGGGGAGGCGGCCCGACTTGGGCTGCCCCGTTGTGCTGCGCAGGCGCTGCGCCACCGCTTTCAGCAGATGCTCGTCGTACAGCTTGGCCATCGCCGTGGCCAGCGAATCCGACCCCAGACACACCTTGAACAGGGTGCAGGGATTCATCAGCAAGCGGGTGCGCAGATTGAGCTGGGCGGCACGGCGCATGTCCTGCTCCACACGCCGCACCAATTGCAGATAGGCATAGCGGCTGAGCCCGCCCAAACGCGGCGGCAGCTGCGCCAGCATCGGCTGCTCCAGCTCCGCCTTCAGATGCATCAGGTACAGCGCCCCCACCACCGAACCGCCCGACACGGTGGACAGCACCTCGACATAACGCAGCAGGTCCAGCTCCGCCAGGCGGCGCAACACGCCCACGTGGAACAGCGAGGCGCGGAAGCCACCGCCGGCCAGGGCCAGGCCCAGCTTGTGGCGTGTTGGGTGTTGTGGCGAAGAAGACAGCTCAGTCATGATGGGTGGGGCTCATGCATCGACTCCTCGGGCCGCGACTGTAAGGCCTGGGGCCGCTTGTCGAGGCTGCGGCCTGAAGCGGGGCGAGGCCTGCGCTATATTGCGCCGCACCCCGCCGCCTCTTTCTCCCGGATTCGCCCTCCCCGCCCCTGCCCATGGATGCCGCCTGGATCGCCCTGGCCCTGTCACTCAAAGTGGCCGGCTGGGCCACGGCCGTGAATCTGGTGCTGGGCACGGCGGCCGGCTATGGCCTGGCGCGCTGGCGCCGCTTTCCGGGGCGCGAGCTGCTCGATGCCTTGCTGACCCTGCCCATGGTGCTGCCGCCCACGGTGCTGGGCTATTACCTGCTGGTGCTGCTGGGTCGGCGCGGTCCGATCGGCCAGTGGCTGGACACCCACCTCGGCATCCAGCTGATCTTCACCTGGCAGGGGGCGGTGATCGCCGCAGCCCTGGTGTCGTTTCCGCTGGTGATGAAATCGGCCCGGGCCGGCTTCGAGGGCGTGGACCGCCAGCTGGAGCAGGCTGGCCGCGTGCTGGGCCTGGGGCCCTGGGCGCTGTTCTTCCGTGTCAGCCTGCCGCTGGCCTGGCGCGGGGTGCTGGCCGGGCTGCTGCTGGCGTTTGCGCGCGCACTCGGTGAGTTTGGCGCCACGCTGATGGTGGCGGGCAGCATCCCCGGGCAGACGCAAACCCTGTCCATCGCCATCTTCGAGGCGGTGCAGGCGGGGCAGGACGGCAGCGCCAGCCTGCTGGTGGGCCTGACCTCGCTGACCTGTGTGGCCGTGCTGCTGGCCGCCGGCCGGCTGCAACCCTCGCGGGGCGCGGCATGAACCCGGCCATCCACGCACCCAGCGCCTGCTTCGATGTGCAGATCCAGCAGACCCTGCGCAGCCGCGAGCGCGGGGGCAGCCGCTTCAGCCTGAACCTGCGCTTTCGCAGCGAGGCCATGCACACGGTGCTCTACGGCCCCTCGGGCGCCGGCAAGAGCCTCACGCTCCAAGCCATCGCCGGCCTGAACCGCCCGGACCAGGGCCGCATCAGCTGCCAGGGTCAGGTCTTGCTCGACAGCGTGCGCGGCATCGATGTGACAGCGGCGCAGCGCGGCTTTGGCTATCTGTTCCAGGACTACGCCCTGTTCCCCCACCTCGATGTGCGGCAGAACGTGGCGTTTGGCCTGCGCCGCGGCTGGCTCAACCCCAGCCGGCGCTGGCGCGACCCGCGGGTGGAGCAGTGGCTGCAGGCCTTCGAGCTGGACGGCGTGGCCGGCCAGCGGCCCGAGCAGCTGTCTGGCGGGCAACGCCAGCGCACCGCCCTGGCCCGCGCCCTGGTGGGCGCGCCGCGCGCCCTGCTGCTGGACGAGCCCTTCTCGGCCCTGGACCCCGCCCTGCGCGGCCGCCTGCGCGAGGAGCTGGCTGCCCTGCTGCAGCGCCTGCAGATCCCCATGCTGATGATCACGCACGACCCCGAGGACCTGGCCTTTTTCGG
>JAIXSD010000145.1 GCA_027484885.1 Rubrivivax sp. | reverse complement strand
TTGCACTTCGTCTCGCGCGTTTCCAGATAGGGCGCGCCGATCAGGTCCAGGCAGTAGGGCACAGCCGCAAAAATGCCGGGCACCAGGCTCTGCCCCTCGGCATCGCGCAGGCCCTCCAGCGTCTCGGCGATGGCTTTCGGCTGGCCGGGCAGGTTGATGATCAAGGCCTGGCCGCGGATCACCGCCACCTGGCGCGAGAGGATGGCTGTGGGCACAAAGCGCAGCGAGATCTGGCGCATCTGCTCACCAAAGCCGGGCATCTCCTTGTCGGCCACGTCCAGCGTGGCTTCGGGCGTGACGTCGCGCAACGCCGGGCCGGTGCCGCCGGTGGTCAGCACCAGGTGGCAGCCCGCCTCGTCGACCAGCGCGCGCAGGGTTTGCGCAATCAAGGGCCGTTCGTCGGGGATCAGGCGCGGCACGAACTCGATCGGGTTGTGCAGGGCTTCGCTCAACCAGCTTTGCAGCGCCGGCAGGCCCTTGTCTTCGTAGACGCCGCTCGAGGCGCGGTCGCTGATCGAGACGATGCCGACGCGCACCGGCTCGGGCGAGGCAGGCAGGGGCGGCAGCGCGGTCTCACTCATGCGGGCTCGTCCTCGTCGGCCGCATCCGCCGATTCACCTTCAGCCGCTGGGTTGACGCGCAGGCGCTCGGTCTTGATGAACTGGAACAGCTCACGGAAGGCCCGGCCGCTGCGCTTCTCCGGCTCGTTGGCGGCGTCCTTGCGGGCGGCGCGCACGAGGCTGCGCAGCTGCTGCACATCGATGCCGGCATGCTCGGCGATGAAGCTCTGCAGCGCGTTGTCGTCGGCCAGCAGGCGCTCACGCCAGGCTTCGCTTTCGTGCAGGGCCAGGCTGTCCTTGGCATGGCCCAGCTTGTAGGCGGCCACGGCCTGGCGGATGGGTTCGGGGTCGACGCGGCGCATCAGCTTGCCGATGTACTGCATCTGGCGGCGGCGGCCTTCGTGCGAAGTGATCTTCTTGGCCATGCGCAGGGCATCAAGCAAGATCTCGGGCAGGTTCAAGGGTTCGAGGCGGCTGGACGGCAGGGTCAGCAGGTCTTCGCCCAGGCTCTGCAGGACGTGGCTTTCGCGCTTGAGCTGGCTTTTGCTGGGGCGGTCGAAATCGTCGTCTTCGTCGTGCAGATCTTCTTGTGTTCTCATGATGCGGCGTCGGGATAGGGGAGAAGGCAAAGGGCGCATGGGCCCGGCCCCGGCAGCAGGGCGCTGCGACTCGTATGATTGTCCCCCAGTTCTGAATCTCCGCGCGTGCGCCTGTGTGCGGCGCGCGCGGCGTCTGGGCCGGGGCGCTTGGCGCTCGGGCCCTTTTTCTCTCACGTTTGCTCGCCCTCCATGACCTCTACATCGAAGCCTGTCTCCTCGTCTGCCATGTCTGCATCGTCCGCGAATGGCAGTGGATTCGCCTACAAGGTGGAGCAGTTCCAGCAGTTGATCGAGGATGTGCTGGCCGAGGCCAAGCGCCTGGGCGCCAGCGACGCCGGCGCCGAGGTGTCCGAAGGCTGCGGCCTGTCGGTGTCCACCCGCCTGGGCCACTTGGAGAACGTCGAGCGCAACCGCGACAAATCGCTGGGCATCTCGGTCTACCTGGGCCAGCGCCGTGGCAATGCCAGCACCTCGGATTTCTCGACCAAGGCCCTGCAAGACACGGTGCGCGCAGCGTTTGACATCGCCCGCTTCACGGCCGAAGACCCGGTGGCCGGCCTGCCCGACGAGCAAGACCTGTCCCTGGACGCAGCCGCTCGCCCGGACCTTGACCTGTTCCACCCCTGGGCCATCGACGCCCAGGCCGCAGCCGCCATTGCCCTGCGCTGTGAAGAGGCGGCTTTTGCCACCGACAAGCGCATTGCCAACAGCGAGGGTGCGGCCGTGTCGGCTCAGCAATCGCATTTCTACATGGGCAACAGCCGCGGCTTCCGTGGTGGCTATGCCAGTTCCCGCCACTCGATCTCGGTGGCGCCGATTGCCGGACGTGGCGCGCAGATGCAGCGCGACGCCTGGTACAGCTCGATGCGCGATGCGCAGGAGCTGGCTGCGCCCGAGGCCATTGGCCGTTATGCCGCCGAGCGGGCCCTGTCGCGCCTGAAGGCGCGCAAGGTCGGCACGGCCGAGGTGCCGGTCTTGTTCGAGAACACGGCCGCCGCCGGCTTGCTGGGCGCCTTGGTGCAGGCGGTCAGCGGCGGCGCGCTCTACCGCCGCGCCAGCTTCTTGCTCGACAGCCTGGGGCAGAGCGTGCTGGCCTCGCACATCGACATTCACGAAGACCCGCATGAGCGCAAAGGCAAGGCCAGCTCGCCCTTCGATGACGAAGGCGTCACCACCCGCGCGCGCAGCGTGGTCGAGGCCGGTGTGCTGCAGGGTTACTTCCTCTCCACCTACTCGGCCCGCAAGCTGGGCATGCGCACCACTGGCCATGCCGGCGGCTCGCACAATCTGAGCATGAGCAGCCGCCTGACGGCCCCCGGCGATGACCTGCGCACCATGCTGCGCCGCCTGGGCACGGGCCTTTTCGTGACGGAGCTCATGGGGCAGGGCGTCAACTCGGTGACGGGTGACTATTCGCGCGGTGCCAGCGGCTACTGGGTGGAAAACGGTGAGATCGCCTTCCCGGTTCATGAAGTGACGATTGCCGGCAACCTGAAGACCATGTTCCAGGACATCGTCGGCCTCGGCACCGACCGCTACACCTTGGGTGGCAAGACGGTCGGTTCGCTGCTGATTTCGCGCATGAAGCTGGCGGGTAGCTGAGGCGGTTCGTCGCTGTTCATTTGCGCGCGCTTCACAGGGGTTTGCCCCGGTCGAGGCTCCATGTCTGCATCCTAGAATCTCTGGGCAAATCACAGTGCGGACAGCACCACAGGAGACAGAGATGGAGCGTCGTTCCTTTGTTCGACAAGCCGGTCTGGCCGGCGTTTTGGCAGCCGGCGCCGCGCCGGCCGTGGTCCATGCGCAGACCACGATTCGCTGGCGCATGGCCTCGAGCTTTCCCAAGTCCTTGGACACGATTTTTGGCGCGGCCGATGTGTTCGCCAAAAAGGTCAGCGAGATGACCGGCGGCAAGTTCCAGATTTCCGTCCATGCTGGCGGTGAGCTGATGCCGCCCTTCGGCGTGGTGGATGCGGTCAAGGACGGCACGGTGGAGATCGCGCACACGGCGCCTTACTACTTCCACGGCAAGGACGAGGTGTTCGCGCTGGGCTGCGCCATCCCCTTCGGCCTGAACAGCCGGCAGATGACCGCCTGGATGGTCGAGGGCAATGGCCTCAAGCTGATGCGCGAGTTCTACCGCGGCTACAACATCATCAACTTCCCCGGCGGCAACACCGGTGCCCAGATGGGCGGCTGGTACCGCAAGGAAGTGAAGGGCCTGGCCGACATCAAGGGCATGAAGATCCGCATCGGTGGCTTTGCCGGCCGGGTGCTGGAGCGCATGGGCGGCGTGCCGCAGAACATCCCCGGCGGCGAGATCTACCAGGCGCTTGAAAAAGGCACCATCGATGCGGCCGAGTGGGTGGGGCCCTACGACGACCAAAAGCTGGGCTTCAACAAAGTGGCGCCCAACTACTACTACCCAGGCTGGTGGGAGGGCGGCCCGCAGCTGGACTTCTACATCAACACCAAGGCTTTCGAGGCCCTGACCCCCGAGTACAAAGCCATTGTCGAAAGCGCCGCTGCGGTGGCCCATGTTGACATGCAGGCCAAGTACGACGCCAAGAACCCGGGCGCCCTGCGCGAGCTGGTCAAGGGCGGCACCAAGCTGTTCCGCTTCCCCAAGGATGTCATGGACGCGGCCTTCAAGGAATCCATGGCTATCTACGCCGAGCTCAGCGGCAAGAACCCGCATTGGAAGAAGATTTACGAGGACTACTCGGTCTTCCGCCGCGAGCAGAACCTCTGGTTCCGTTTTGCAGAAGCCGGCTTTGACGACTTCATGCAGTCGCAAAAGCTCTGAGTTGCTTCGCACGGCTTCAAAAAAAGAAAACCCGGCCAAGGCCGGGTTTTTTAATGCGCAGCCACTTCAGAGGCTGGCGTGTAAATGGCGAGTCAGGGCTTGCGGCTGGCCTCAGCGGCGGCTTCGAGCGGGTCGACCTCCGCGGCGGCCTTCTGCGCGGACGAGGCCGACCCTGAAGCCGCCGAGGCGGGTTCATCCGCCGGGCCGAAGAGCTTGTTAGCGTCCATCTCGATGGCGCTGTCGCTGTCGGCCTGAGGCTGGGCTTCGATCACCACCGCGCTGTTGTCCGTGGCTGCAGCTGGCTGGCCCATGCCGCCCGAGACCAGGTTCGGGAAGGCGATGATCAGGCCCACCATCAGGATCTGGATCAACACAAAAGGCACGGCGCCCCAGTAGATCTGGCCGGTGGTGACCGGGGCGATGCGGCGCTGGGTCAGCTTGTCGATGTACTCGGTCAGGGGCGCCACGCTGCGCAGGTAGAACAGCGCAAAGCCAAAGGGCGGATGCATGAAGGAGGTCTGCATATTGACGCCCA
>JAIXSD010000615.1 GCA_027484885.1 Rubrivivax sp. | reverse complement strand
GAAACGCCGGGTCAGCATGATCGCCTGCTGGGCGCCGATTGGCTGGCCGATGCGGTGTTTGTGGACCAATCGCCGATCGGCAAGACCGCGCGTTCCAACCCGGCTTCCTACGTCGGCGCATTTGACGAGATGCGCAAGCTCTTTGCCGCCACACCGCTGGCGGCCGAGCGCAGCTACACCGCCGGCATGTTCAGCTTCAACGCCGGCGACGGCCGCTGCCCGACCTGCGGTGGCTCTGGCTTTGAGCATGTGGAGATGCAGTTCCTCTCGGACGTGTACCTGCGCTGCCCGGACTGCGATGGCCGCCGCTACCGCGCCGAGATGCTCGATGTGAAGCTGCAGCGCGCCGAGCGCGAGCTCAGCGTGGCCGATGTGCTGGATTTGACGGTCAGCGAAGCGGTGCGCCTGTTCAAGGACGACCGCGAGGTGCTGGCCAAGCTGCAGCCCATCATCGATGTGGGCCTGGAGTATGTGAAGCTGGGCCAGCCCGTGCCCACGCTCTCGGGCGGCGAGGCGCAGCGGCTCAAGTTGGCCGGCTTCCTGGCGGAAGCGGCCAGCAAGCCTCGTCAAGCCGTGGCCAAGAAGGGCACGCTCTTCATGTTCGACGAGCCCACCACCGGCCTGCACTTCGATGACATCGCCAAACTGATGCGCGCGCTGCGCAAGCTGCTGGCCATCGGCCATTCGCTGATCCTGATCGAGCACAACCTCGATGTGATCCGTGCGGCCGACTGGCTGATCGACCTCGGCCCCGAAGGTGGCGAGGACGGCGGCGAACTGGTCTGCGTGGGCACGCCGGAAGAGGTCAAGGAGCACCCGACTTCGCACACCGCCCTGGCCCTGCGCGAGTACTCGGCGCAGATGGACCGCCCCGCCATGAAGGTGGAAGAGGGCCGGCCGCTGCAAAGCCTGATCCGCGCGCGCCGCCAGTCGGCCCATCTGGACAACAACATCCAGATCGTCAACGCCAAGGAACACAACCTCAAGTCGGTCAACGTCAACATCCCGCGCGGCAAGTTCAATGTGATCACTGGCGTCTCGGGTTCGGGCAAGTCGACCTTGGCTTTTGACATCCTGTTCAATGAGGGCCAGCGCCGCTATCTCGAATCGCTCAATGCCTACGCGCGCTCCATCGTGCAGCCGGCGGGCCGGCCCGAGGTCGATGCGGTCTGGGGCATTCCGCCCACCGTCGCCATCGAGCAGCGCCTGAGCCGCGGCGGCCGCAAGAGCACGGTGGCCACCACCACCGAGGTTTGGCATTTCCTGCGTCTGCTCTATGTGAAGCTGGGCGTGCAGCACTGCGTGCACGACGGCACGCCGGTGCGGCCGCAGAGCGTCGAGTCCATCGCCGCCCAGCTGCTGCGCGATCACAAGGGCCAGCATGTGGGCCTGCTGGCGCCCCTGGTGGTCAACCGCAAGGGCCTCTACACCGACCTGGCCAAATGGGCCAAGGGCCGCGGCTACACCCATCTGCGCGTGGACGGCGAGTTCACGCCCACCGCGCCCTGGCCGCGCCTGGATCGCTTCAAGGAGCACACGCTGGAGCTTCCGGTCGGCGATCTGGTCATCAGCGTGGACAAGGAGGCTGAGCTGCGCGAGCTGCTGGCCAAGGCCCTGGACTTCGGCAAGGGCGTGCTGCATCTGCTGACCCCGCTGGACGGCCTGCACGAAGCCATCGCTGCGGGCCGCTCGACCGTGGGCCTCGGCACCGTCAAGGTCTTCAGCACCAAGCGCGCCTGCCCGACCTGCGGCACCAGCTATGGCGAGCTGGACCCGCGCATGTTCAGCTACAACAGCAAGCATGGCTGGTGCAACAGCTGCGTGGGCACAGGTCTTGCGCTGACGCGCGAGCAGCGCAAGGCGCTGGACGATTCGGTCGTCGATGACAAGGGCGGCCGCGAGCAGAGCTTTGCCGGCCAGGAGGTGGACATCGAAGGCCTGGCCGATCAGCCCTGTGGCGATTGCCACGGCACCCGCCTCAACCCCTCGGCCCGCGCCGTGACCTTTGAGTCCCAGGCCATCAGCACGGTGGCGTCCTGGAGTGTCAAGCAGGCGCGCGCCTGGGTCGACAGCCTGGAGCTGCTGGGCCGCGACGCCGAGATTGCCCGCGATGTGGTCAGCGAAATCCAGGGCCGCTTGGAGTTCCTGGAAGAAGTGGGCCTGGGCTATCTGACCCTGGACCGCGCCGCGCCCACGCTCTCGGGCGGCGAGGCGCAGCGCATCCGCCTGGCCGCACAGTTAGGCTCGAATCTGCAAGGCGTTTGCTATGTGCTGGACGAGCCCACCATCGGCCTGCATCCGCGCGACAACCAGATCCTGCTCAAGGCCCTGGGCCGGCTCAGCGATCTGGGCAACACCCTGGTGGTGGTGGAGCATGACGAAGACACGATTCGCCGCGCCGACCACATCATCGACATCGGCCCCGGTGCCGGCAAACGCGGCGGCCATGTGGTGGCCCAAGGCTCGGCGGCCGATCTGGCCTTGCAGGCCGATTCGGTCACCGGCCGCTTCCTGGCCCATCCGCTGATCCACCCGCTGCAAGCGCGGCGCGAG
>JAIXSD010000067.1 GCA_027484885.1 Rubrivivax sp. | reverse complement strand
GTGTTGGGCCGCGTGTCCGGGCCCTGGCGGTAGGCATTGCCGATCAGGCTGATGCGGCCGGTCTGCCAGGGGTGGGGCGCCCACTCGTGCGCGACCAGGTTGTAGTGCACCGCCTTGTTGCCGGGGTTGTAGATCAGGTTGTTGACCATGGCCGCCTGCACGCCGCCTTTGAACAAGGCATTGCGCTCGCGGTTGGAAGCGTAGAGATTGGCGTAGAGCAGGATGCCGCTGGCGTTGTCGTGCACCAGGGTGCCCTTGGAATGCTCGCCCTTCTCGTGCACTGAATAGCCCAGGCCTTCGTAGATCAGGTTGTGGCTGTAGGTGATGGCGTGCGAGGTGTTACGGCGCCAGTCCTCGGGCGTGGCGCCCTCGAAACGCGGGCCGCCGACCGACAGGTTCTCGTCCGTGGCCCAGGACAGGCTGCAGTGGTCGACGATGACATGGTGGGCTGCGCCCTGGGTGGAGATGCCGTCCTGGTCGGCGCCGCTTTTTTTGGCGCGGCCGAACTCGCCGGGCCGGAACATCAGGTGCTGGACGATCACCTGGTGGGTGGCGATATTGGTCTCGCCCTTGATCACGGTGATGCCGGGCTTGGGGGCGGTCTGGCCGGCGATGGTCAGATAAGGGTGGCGGATGTTGATCGTCTGGCCGGCCAGGTCGATGACGCCGCCGACCTCAAAGACCACGATGCGCGGCCCTTCGGCCTCCAGCGCTTCGCGCAGCGAGCCGGGGCCGGATTCGTTCAGATTGCTGACCCGCAAGATGCGCCCGCCGCGACCGCCTACCGTGCCCGCGGCCCAGCCTTGCACGCTGATGCCGGCAGGGTCCAGCTGGGGCCTTGCTGGGCTCTCGGCGCTGGCAGTGAAAGGCAACAAGGCCAGCAGGCAGACGCTGGCGAGCAGGTGTCGACGACGCATGGCGGTCCTCATGACTGGGGCTGCAGCAGATCGGCCATCAGGGCCGGCTCGATCAAGGCGCCGCGGTGCTGGATCACGCGCGCGGCCAGGCGGTTGCCGAAGCGGGCCGATTCCAGCGCCGGGCGGCCACGCAGGCGCTGGCTGAGGTAGCCGCCGGCAAAGGAGTCGCCGGCCGCGGTGGTGTCGACCACGCGCTCGACGCGCTCGGTGGCGGCCTCCTTCCAGTCCGGGGCGCCGGCTTCCGGCGCGCGCACCAGGGTGGCTTCGGCGCCGCGCTTGATCAGCAGCTCGGACGGGGCCAGGTCTTGCGCGGCGGCCACCGCCTCGGCCAGGCTGGGCAGCTCGAACAAGGCCTGGTGGTCGTCGGCCGTGATCAGGCCCACATTGGCCAGCTCCAGGGCGCGGCGGAAGACCGCCTGCGCCTCGGCGCGGCTGGCCCAGAGCCGCGGCCGGTAGTTGTTGTCGAACACCACCAGGGCGCCGCGCGCGCGCAGCCTTGCCATCAAGGCAAACACGCGCTCGCGCCCGGCCGGCGGCAGGATGGCCAGGCTGATGCCGCTCAGGTAGAACAGGTCCCAGTCGGCGGCCTGGTCCTCCAAAGGTGTGCGCTCGCTCTCAAAGTAAGCCTTTGCGGCGCTGGTGTCACGCCAGTAGTTGAAGCTGCGTTCGCCGCGCGCATCGACCTCGATCATGTAGAGCCCGGGCATGCGGCCGGGGATCTGGCGCACCAGATCCAGGGCCAGGCCTTCGGCCGCCCAGCGCTCCATCAGGCCCCAGCTGAGGCGGTCATCGCCCAGGCCGGTGGCGTAGTGCACGGTGTAGGGCGCGGCGGTCTCGGCCCCCTTCTGACCCTGTTCCGCTGCACAGCGCGCCAGATAGACGGCGGTGTTCAGGGTGTCGCCGCCAAAGCCTTGTTGCAGCGTGCCAAAGGCCGGGCCCACCAGCTCCAGCATGCATTCGCCGAGCACCGCCACCTGCTTTGTTGAAGCTACCCTCATGGAATCCCTTAGTGATTTGGAACGCTGTTTCGTTATTCTATTTGCGAGCGAACAAATTTCGAAACAAGGGCTGACCCTGATGCGCCGAGGCTGCGGCCGCGCGCGTGCCGGGGCAGACCCTCCCCCACTCGCCCGGAGACGCCCCCATGTTGTTCCCCCGCTTCAAGATCCTGCCCGCCGCCGCCTTGCTGGCCCTGGCCCTGGCGCTGACCCTGCCTGCCGCCCAGGCCCTGACCCTGCGCGCCGCCGATGTGCACAACAGCAATGAGTACCCGACCGTGTTGGCGCTCAAACGCATGGGCGAGCTGCTGGAGCAGCGCAGCGCCGGGCGCATCAAGCTCAAGGTCTTCAACAAGGGCGCGCTGGGCACCGAGAAGGAAACCATCGACCAGCTCAAGATCGGCGCGCTGGAGCTGACCCGCGTGCACATCAGCCCCATGAACGCCATCTGCCCGCAGACCCAGGTGCCGACCATGCCCTTTCTCTTCCGCTCGGTCGCGCAGATGCGCCGCGCGCTGGACGGCCCGGCCGGCGAGGAGATCCTGCGCGCCTGCGAGCCCCAGGGCTTCATCGGCCTGGCTTTCTACGACAGCGGCGCCCGCTCCATCTACGCCCGCAAGGCGATCAAGACCCCGGCCGATGCCAAGGGCTTGAAGATCCGCGTGCCGCAGTCCGACCTCTGGGTGGCGGTGGCCGCGGCCCTGGGCGCCAATGCCACGCCCATGCCGGTGGGCGAGGTTTACACCGGGCTCAAGACCGGCCTGGTCGATGCGGCCGAGAACAACCTGCCTTCGTTCGAAGGCTTCAAGCATTTCGAGGCGGTCAAGTTCTACTCCCGCACCGAGCACTCCATGGCGCCCGAGCTGCTGCTGATGAGCAAAAAGGTCTACGACGGCCTGCCGCCCGCCGACCAGCAACTGATCCGCGCCGCGGCCAAGGAATCGGTCGCCTTCCAGCGCCTGCGCTGGGACGAGCAGGAGGCCAAATCGCTGGCCTTGGTGAAAGCCGGTGGCGCACAGATCGTTGAGGTGGACAAGGCCGCCTTCCAGGCCTTGATGCCGCCGGTCTACGCCCGCTTCATGAACACGCCCGAGCTGCAGCGCCTGGTCAAGACCCTGCAGGAGACACCGTGAGCGCCGGCGCGGCCTTGGAGGCGAGCGTGGACGCTGCGAGCTTCACCCCGTTCACGCGCTTGTGCGCCGCCCTGTCCAAGCTGGCGCTGATGGCCGCCGTGGCCTGCCTGATCGCGGTGCTGCTGTGCGTGCAAGCCCAAGTGCTGGGCCGTTATGTCTTCAACGACACGCCGACCTGGACCGAGGGTTTGGCCATGCTGCTCGTGCTCTATGTCACGGCCTTCGGCGTGGCCGTGGGCGTGCGCGATGCCGGCCACATCGGCCTGGAGTCCTTGCTGGTGCTGCTGCCCGAGCGCTGGCGCTTGCGGCTGGAGCTGCTGATCCATGCCCTGGTGGCGGGCTTTGGCGCGCTGATGGCGCAGTCGGGCTGGGTTTGGACGCAGCTGAAATGGAGCGAGCCCAAGCCCATGCTGGGCGTGCCCGAGGGGCTGGACTACCTGCCGCTGCTGATCGCTGGCGTGCTGATCGTGTTGTTCTCGCTGGAGCATATGCGTGCGCTCTG
Source organism: Rubrivivax sp. (assembly GCA_027484885.1). GTDB lineage: Bacteria > Pseudomonadota > Gammaproteobacteria > Burkholderiales > Burkholderiaceae_C > Paucibacter_A. The sequence goes on along the minus strand of JAIXSD010000067.1, from coordinate 681 downwards.
GCGCGGTGAGGCGGTGCGCCCGTCCTGGTACTGAACCCAGCGCAGCACGCCCGACTGGCGAAGCCTGCCCCCTTTTGATTCACAAGGATTTGATGCGATGGAACTCTGGGTTCTGGGCCTGAGCTTTGCCCTTTTGCTGCTGCTCGGCGTGCCGGTGGCTTTTGCCATCGGCCTGTCCTCGGTGGCCACCATGCTGGCGGCCGATCTGCCGCTGGCCCTGGTCTTTCAGAAGATGGTCGGTGGCATGCAGGTCTTTTCCTTCCTGGCCATTCCCTTCTTCGTGTTCGCCGGCGAGCTGATGCTGTACGGCGGCATTGCCGACCGCATCGTGCGCTTCGCCAACAGCCTGATCGGCCATGTGCGCGGCGGTTTGGGCATGAGCAATGTGCTGGGCTGTACCTTGTTCGGCGGGGTGGCGGGCTCGCCGTTGGCCGATGTCTCGGCCATGGGCTCGGTGATGATCCCGCTGATGAAGAAGGAGGGCTACCACGCCGATTACGCGGTCAATGTGACCACGCATGCGGCCCTGGTCGGCGCGCTGATGCCGACCTCGCACAACCTCATCATCTTCGTGCTGGCCGCCTCCGGCATCGCCTCGGTCAGCGTCTTCGGCCTGATCCTGGCGGCGCTGATCCCGGCCCTGCTGCTGACCCTGGCCAATCTGGCGGCGGCCTACGGTGT
>JAIXSD010000725.1 GCA_027484885.1 Rubrivivax sp. | reverse complement strand
TGGCCCTCGGCATCGCTCAGGCTGTCGAGCAGGCAGAGCATGCCGCCACATTCGGCCAGCAGGGGCTTGGCCTGTGCCAAGTGCTCGCGCAGCGAGCTGAAGAAGCTCGGGTGGGCGGCCAGGGCCGGCGCATGCAGCTCGGGGTAGCCGCCGGGCAGCCAGAGGGCGTCGCAGTCGGGCAAGACCTGACCCTGCAGCGGTGAGAAGCAGATCACCTCGGCACCTAGCGCGCGCAGGCAATCGAGATTGGCCGGGTAGATGAAGGAAAAGCAGGCGTCTTGCGCCACGGCGATGCGCCGGCCGGCCAGGGCCTGCGGCGGCACCTCGCTCGCCGGCCACAGCGGCTCTTGCAGATCGAAGCGCACCCGCGGCCATTCGAACTCCGGCCGCAAGGCCTCGCCCCAGGCCTCGGCCCAGGCGTCCAGCTGGCTGTCCAACTCGGGCAGCTCCATGGCCTGGACCAGGCCCAGGTGGCGCTCGGGCAGGCTCAGCTCAGGTCTACGCAGCAGGGCAGCGGCCAGGGGCAGATCGGCCGGCAGGCCCTGCGCCACCATCTGGCCATGGCCGGGGCTGCCCACGCGGTTGGCCACCACGCCGCAAAGCCTGATGTCGCTGCGGTAGCGCTGCAAGCCGGTGGCCAGGGCGGCAAAGGTCTGGGCCATGGCCGAGGCATCGATCACGGCCAGCACCGGCAGGCCGAAAGCCGCGGCCAGATCGGCGCTGCTGGGGTCGCCATCGAACAAGCCCATCACGCCTTCGACCAGGATCAGGTCCGCCTCAGCGGCAGCCTGGGCCAGCAGGGCGCGGCAATGCGCCAGGCCGCCCATGAACAGGTCCAGCTGGTAGACCGGGTGGCCGCTGGCGCGCTCCAGCACCATGGGGTCGAGGTAGTCCGGCCCGGTCTTGAACACGCGCACACGCTGGCCCTGGCGGCGGTGCCAGCGGGCGATGGCTGCGGTGACGCTGGTCTTGCCCGAGCCCGAGGAGGGCGCGCTGATCAGCACGGCGGGGCAGAGGGTGGTGGTGTCGGGGTTCAGTGGCATGGCGAGTGAACTCAGTCGGCTTTCTGTTTGAGAGGCACGACATTGCTGAAGGCGGCCGGGCTGGGCGCTGCTGCCGTCATGGGCGCCAGGGGCAAGGTCAGCCACTGCCCCTGCACCTCCAGCAGATGCAGGCGCTGGTCGAACACCTGCTGCAGGGCACGATGGCTGTCGGCTTCGCCGGGGCGGCCGTGGCAGAGCACGCGGCCGGCTTGCATGATGACCAGTCCGTCGGCCTGCAAAGCCACGTTCAGCTCGTGCAGCACACTGACCACGGCCACGCCGGACCGGGCCAGGCCGCGCACCAGTTGCAGCCAGTCGGCCTGGTGGGGCGGGTCCAGATGGGCCAGGGGTTCGTCCATCAGCAGCACCTGGGCCTGCACGGCCAGGGCGCGGGCCAAGAGCACGCGCTGGCGCTCGCCGCCCGAGAGCTGGCCCAGCGGGCGCTGGCGCCACTCCCAGCACTGGGTCTGCAGCATGGCCTGCTGCACGGCGGCCAGGTCGGCGCTGCTCGGCGGCGCCAGCCAGGCACGGTGGGGCAGGCGGCCCAGCATGACCACATCCTGCGCGCTCAGCTCGTCGCCGCTGCTTTCGTTCTGGCCCAGCCAGGCCATCTCGCGGGCGCGTGCCTTGCGCGGCCACTCGGTCAGGGGGCGGCCGAGCAGCTCGATGGAACCGAGGCTGGGGATCAAGCCAGCCAGGGCGCGCAGCAGGGTGGACTTACCCGCGCCGTTGGGGCCGACGATGGCCGTCCATTGCCCGGCCGGCAGCGCCAGCGAGAGCCGGTGCAGCACCGGCTGGCCTTGCAAGCTGGCGCTGAGGTCCTGGCAGCTCAGCGCTGTTGCGTGGGGCGTGCTCATCATCATCATCATGCGCGGCCTCCGTATTTGCGCTTGTGCATCAGGCGCAGCAAATAGCCGCCGCCGAGGATGGCGGTGATCACGCCCACCGGCAGCTCTTGCGGAGCCATCAGCCAGCGCGAGAGGATGTCGGCGGCCAGCAGCAGCAGGCCACCGGCGCAGGCCGAGAGCAGCAGCAGCTGGCGGTGCGAGCCGTGACAGAGGTTGCGCACCAGATGCGGGGCTACCAGGCCGACGAAGGCGATCATGCCGGTCTGGGCCACGGCGGTGCCGGTGGCCAGGGCGAAGGCGCCGATCAAGAGCACCCGCACCAGGCCCAGACGCACGCCCAGTGATTGCGCGGTGGCCTCGCCCAGGGTCAGGGCGTCCAGCGCTTCGCTGGCGCCCAGCGCCACGGCCAGGCTGAGCAGCAGCACACAGCCCATCAGCACGATGCTGGGCCAGCCCAGAAAGCTGGTCGTGCCCAGCACAAAGGCCTGCATGGTGCGCAGGATGTCGGGCTGGGCCAGGGTCACCAGATCGGTCACGGCGCCCAGCACCACGCCGACGACGACGCCGGCCAGCAGCAGGCGCAGCGTCTGCTCGACGCCGCGCGCCATGGCCAGGGTCAGGCTCACACCCATCAGCGTGCCCAGAAAGGCCACGCCGGTCAGGCCCAGGCGCTCCAGCCATTGCATGCCCATGGGTGTGCCGCCCAGAACGGCCAGGCTCAGCGCCACGCCCAGGCGCGCGCCGGCGGCGCTGCCCAGCAGATAGGGGTCGGCCAGGGGGTTGCGGAACAGGCCTTGGGTGATGGCCCCGGCCAGGCCCAGCAAGGCGCCGGCCAGCCAGGCACCGGCCGAGCGCGGCAGGCGGATCTGCCAGAGGATTTGCGCCTGCATGGGGTCGCTGCCCGACCAGTCCAGCGCAAAGCCGGTGCTGCCCACCGCCACGCCCATCAACAGGGCGAGTCCGCTGGCCAGCAGCAGGCCGGCCAGCAGCGGCCAGGCCGACCAGGATGGGGTGTGCGGGGCAGCGGCGTGGTTCATCGGGCTTTGTTGTTGCTGCTGTTTTTGCCGCCGCCGCTGCTGTGCTCGCGCAGGCATTGCGCCATGATCTGCGCCGCCTCGCCCATGCGTGGGCCGGGGCGGGCCAGCACATCGCTTTGCTGCGCATCGAAGACGCAGACGCGCTGCTCACGGATGGCGGGGATGCGGTCCCAGCCCGGGCGCTGGAACAGGCCGTCGGCATTGCGCTTACCGATCATGATCAGCTGCGGTGCAGCGCGCACCACGTACTCGGGGCTGATCTTGGGAAAGGGGCCCATCTCGGGCGTGATGATGTTTTTCAGGCCCAAGCGGGCCATGGTCTCGCCCATGAAGGACACCGGGCCGGCGGCATAGGGCGAGCGGTCCACTTCGTAGTAGACCAGGGTGCCGCGTGCTTGCGGCGGGATGCTCTGCGCGGCGGCGCCGACCAGGGCATCGATGCGGCGCCAGACAGCCTGGGCATCGCGCACCTGCAGCAGGGCGCCGATCTTGTCGAGCACACGCTGCACATCGGCGTAGGACTTGGCCTCCAGCGTCACCACGGTCAGGCCCAGGCTGCGCAGCCGGTCGGTCACGCGCGAAGACGGCGCCAGCAGCACCACATCGGGCCTCAGCGACACAATGGTTTCGACCTGGGTGTCGTCCAGGCCGCCGAG
>JAIXSD010000074.1 GCA_027484885.1 Rubrivivax sp. | reverse complement strand
GTGGTGGAAAGCGGCGGCACCAAGACCAAGAAGGCCACCACCATCAAGAGCCACCACAACGTCGGCGGACTGCCCGAGCAGCTCGGCCTGAAGCTGCTGGAGCCGCTGCGTGAGTTGTTCAAGGACGAGGTGCGCGCCCTGGGCGTGGCCCTGGGCCTGCCGCCCGAGATGGTCTACCGCCACCCCTTCCCGGGCCCGGGTCTGGGGGTGCGCATTCTGGGCGAGGTCAAGAAAGAGTACGCCGACCTGCTGCGCCGCGCCGACGCCATCTTCATCGAAGAGCTGCGCAACACCAAGGATGAGGCCACGGGCAAGAGCTGGTACGAGCTGACCAGCCAGGCCTTCACCGTCTTCCTGCCGGTCAAGAGCGTGGGCGTGATGGGCGACGGCCGCACCTACGACTACGTCGTGGCGCTGCGTGCCGTGCAGACCAGCGACTTCATGACCGCCGATTGGGCTGAGCTGCCTTACAGCCTGCTCAAGCGCACCTCGGGCCGCATCATCAACGAAGTGCGCGGCATCAACCGCGTCACCTACGATGTGTCGAGCAAGCCGCCGGCGACGATTGAGTGGGAGTGATCTCGCGGGCTTGAACTCCAGGTTCGAGCCTTCAGGGAAAGCAAAAGGCGGCCCGCAAGGCCGCCTTTTTTTGTTTCAGCTCAGCAGCGCTAGAGGCTCAGAAGAAGCCCAGGGCATTGGGCGAGTAGCTGACCAGCAGGTTCTTGGTCTGCTGGTAATGGTCCAGCATGGCCTTGTGGGTTTCGCGGCCGATGCCGGATTCCTTGTAGCCGCCGAAGGCTGCGTGCGCCGGGTAGGCGTGGTAGCAATTGGTCCAGACCCGGCCGGCTTGGATGGCGCGGCCCATGCGGTAGGCGCGGCTGCCGTCGCGTGTCCACACGCCGGCGCCGAGGCCGTAGGGCGTGTCGTTGGCGATCTGCAGGGCTTCGGCCTCGTCCTTGAAGGTGGCCACGGCCAACACGGGGCCGAAGATTTCCTCGCGGAACACGCGCATATTGTTCGTGCCCTTGAACAGCGTCGGCTCGATGTAGTAGCCGCCGGCCAGCTCGCCCGACATCTGTTTGCGGCCGCCGCCGATCAGCAGCTGCGCACCTTCCTGCTTGCCCACTTCCAGGTAGGACATGATTTTGTCCATCTGCAGGGCTGAGGCCTGGGCGCCCATCATGGTGTCGGTGTCCAGCGGGCTGCCTTGCTTGATGGCGGCCACGCGCTTGAGCGCGCGCTCGATGAAACGGTCGTAGATCGATTCTTGAATCAGCGCCCGGCTCGGGCAGGTGCAGACCTCGCCCTGGTTGAAGGCAAACAGCACCAGGCCTTCGATGGCCTTGTCCAGGAAGGCATCGTCCTGGGCCATCACATCGTCGAAGAAGACATTGGGGCTCTTGCCGCCCAGCTCCAGGGTGGCCGGGATCAGGTTGCTGGCCGCCGCCTGGGCAATCACGCGGCCGGTGGCGGTGGAGCCGGTGAAGGCAATCTTGGCAATGCGCTTGCTGGTGGCCAGCGGCATGCCGGCCTCGCGGCCATAGCCGTTGACGATGTTGAGCACGCCGGGCGGCAGCAAGTCGGCGATCAGCTCGGTCAGCACCAGGATGCTGATGGGCGTCGACTCCGCCGGCTTGAGCACCACGCAGTTGCCCGCGCCCAGGGCAGGTGCCAGCTTCCAGGCTGCCATCAGGATGGGAAAGTTCCAGGGGATGATTTGCCCGACCACGCCCAGGGGCTCGTGGAAATGGTAGGCCACGGTGTGGTCGTCGATCTGGCTCAGCGCGCCTTCCTGCGCGCGCAGGCATCCGGCGAAGTAACGGAAATGGTCGGCGGCAAGCGGGATGTCGGCGTTCAGCGTTTCGCGGATGGGCTTGCCGTTGTCCACCGTCTCGGCATAGGCCAGCAGCTCGAGATTGGCTTCGATGCGATCGGCGATCTTGAGCAGGATGTTGGCACGGGTGGCGGCATTGGTGGCCGCCCACTGGGCCGTGGCGGCATGGGCGGCGTCCAGGGCCAGCTCGATGTCCTCGGCCGTGGAGCGAGCGGCGCGGGTGTAGACCTGGCCGCTGATGGGGGTGACGACGTCGAAGTACTCGCCCTTGACCGGCGGCACGAAGCGGCCGCCGATGTAGTTGTCGTACTGGGCTTTGTAGGCGAGGGTGGCGCCGGGGGTGTTGGGGCTGGCGTAAAGCATGTCGGTCTCCGGTTGTTGTGTGTGGATTTCAAGGCCTGGGCCTGCGCCGTCTCCATCCCAGCTGTTGAGGTGCGGGGCTTGAGGCAGGCAGGCCAGCCGCAGGGTGTGTTGCATGGAGCGTGCCAAGGCTTTGGTTTGCGCGGAGCTTGGCTGCAATGGGCCGCTGCTGCACAGGGCGAAACGCTTGGGCGGCTCGCCGGGCGGAGCACCGTGTCGACCCACTGTCACGAAAGAGGACAGGTGGCCAGCTCCCGTGGTACAGCATTCCAGCCCGTTTGTGCTGGAAGCGGGCAAAACCAGCCCGAGGGCTTGGCAAGCGCCGCAGGCCTGTTAAGGTCGCGCTGCGGCGCAGGTGTCAACACCTGACCCGCGTCCGATTCAGAGCCTGTTCACAAGGGCCGATCACGGAGACACACGCGATGACTGCTGCCAATGCCTTGATGAGCTTGCGCACGCCGCCCAGCCGCCTGCGACAGGCGCGCCGGCAACTGCTGGAAACCGGTGAGCTGGGCGCCGGCCTGCTGGATGCCCGCCTTCAGGCCAGCTGGCAACGAAGCCGGGCTTATGGTTTGGCGCCCGAGGGGCGGCCGCAAGGGGTGCCGCATGCCTCGGCCGCCCAGCTGGCGCGGGCCCTGGAGCAGCGCCGGGCCTTGCTGGCCCAGGCCCGGCCGGTGATGGAGTTTGTGGCCGAGCAGGTGAGGGCCAGCGACAGCCTGGTCATCCTGGCCGACCCTCAGGGCATGCTGTTGCATGCGCTTGGTGACGATGGTTTTGCCGACAAGGCCGCACGGGTGGCCTTGCGGCCTGGCGCCGTTTGGCTGGAGCAATGGCGCGGCACCAATGCGATCGGCACAGCCCTGGCCGATGGAAGGCCGGTGGTCATCAATGGCGCCGAGCATTATCTGGAGCGCAATGGTTTCCTGACCTGCGCCGCCGCGCCCATCGTCGACCCCAGCGGCGCCTTGTTGGGCGTGCTGGACATCTCCGGCGACCGCCGCGGCTACCACCCCCACACCCTGGGCCTGGCCCGCTCCGCCGCGCGCATGATCGAGCACCAGCTGTTTGTGTCCCGCCACGGCGGCGGCCTGGTGCTGCGCCTGCACAGCCGGCCCGAAGGCCTGGACACGGTCACCGAGGGCTTGCTGGCCCTGGCCGACGACGGCCTCATCCTCGGCTCCAACGGCCTGGGCCTGGAGTGGCTGGGCCTGACACCCGGTGCCCTGGGTCGCTGCACGGTGGAGGCGGCGCTGGGGGTGCGCATGCAGGAACTGCTGGCCGATGTGCAAGGGGTGCATGGCTCGCAGCCGCGGCGTCTGCAGCGGGTGGACGGCAGCTTGATCTACGGGCGACTCGATGGCGCCCGGCCCCAGCAGCCCCGCCCACGCGTGGCGCCACCGGCTGCAACGGCTTTGCTCACGACGGCACCGCCCGCGTCTGCACCTGCCCCGGATGCGCTCAGCGCGCTCGACACCGGTGACGCGGCCGTGCACAAGCTGGTCGAGCGGGCGCGCCGCGTGCTGGCCAAGCCGATTGCCTTGCTCTTGCAGGGCGAGTCGGGCGTGGGCAAGGAGTTGCTGGCGCGGGCCTGTCACCAGAGCGGGCCGCGGCGCGCGGGGCCGTTTGTGGCCATCAACTGTGCGGCGCTGCCCGAGCATTTGATCGAGGCCGAGCTCTTCGGCCACCGGCCGGGTGCCTTCACCGGGGCGCTCAAGGACGGGGCGCCCGGGCTGCTACGCCAGGCGCATGGCGGCACGCTCTTCCTCGATGAGATTGGTGACATGCCGCTGGCGCTGCAGGCCCGGCTGCTGCGCGTTTTGCAAGAGCGCCAGGTCTCGCCGCTGGGCGGCGGGCAGCCGGTGGCGGTGGACTTCGCACTGATTTGCGCCAGCCATCGGCGCTTGCGCGAGGAAGTGGACGCGCAGCGCTTCCGCGAGGATTTGTACTACCGCATCAACGGGCTCAGCTTGCAACTGCCGCCGCTGCGCGAGCGCAGCGATTTTGCGGCCCTGGTGCAGCGC
>JAIXSD010000620.1 GCA_027484885.1 Rubrivivax sp. | reverse complement strand
GACTTCCGCGCCGCCATGGCCTGGCTCATGCAACAAGCCGAAAACTCCGTCGGCCGCCAGCGCTACAAGGGTCTGGGCGAAATGAACCCCGAGCAGCTCTGGGAAACCACCATGGACCCCAACGTCCGCCGCCTGCTGCGCGTGCAGATCGACGACGCCATCGAAGCTGACCGCGTGTTCACCATGCTGATGGGCGACGAAGTGGAACCGCGCCGCGACTTCATCGAGACGAATGCGTTGAGGGCGGGGAATATCGACGTTTGACGCTATGCCGGCTTACAAGTTTGTAGATCTGTTTTCAGGCTGTGGTGGACTTTCCCTGGGGCTCGCTATGGCGGGGCTGGATGGGCAGTTCGCTATTGAACGCGACCCCATGGCTTTTTCAACCTTTTCGGCGAATTTTCTTGGCGAGAGGGAGCTGCCCGTCAATAAGTTCTCTTGGCCCAGCTGGCTTCAAAAAAAGGCTTGGTCAATCGATGATTTACTTGCCCAACACGGCGAACAGTTAGTGGCATTGGAAGGGTGTGTCGAGATACTGGCTGGAGGCCCACCTTGTCAGGGCTTCAGTTTTGCGGGAAAACGGAATGCGGCTGACCCCAGGAATCAACTGTTTGAGAAGTATGTTGAAGTTGTTAGAGCAATAAAGCCTGCCGCGTTGATTCTTGAAAATGTGCCTGGCATGAAGGTGGCGCACTCAAAGAAGCGAGTATCAACTGGGGGCGGCGATAATTCGACAGAATCCTATTACGAGAAGCTAAAACGAAGTCTTGAGGAAATTGGGTACGAAGTTCATGGCGAGCTCGTAAATGCAGCCCAATTTGGTGTTCCGCAAAAGCGAAGCAGACTGATCGTCATAGGTTTGCGTAGTGATATTGCACGTAGTTTCGACTGCGGAGTTATGTTCGCCTTCAAGCAATTGGAGCAAGAGCGAAAAAGGCAGCTTCAGGATCTTGAATTGCCAGAGCCGGTACCCGTTTGTGAGGCACTGTCTGATTTAACTACAGCTCGCAATACGAGGAAGCCTTGCATTGATCCTTTTTCACCGAAGGGCTTTGAAGAGATTGAATACGATAAGCCTTTGACAAAGTATCAAGAACTCATGCACGGAGATTGCTCTGCTGTTGAGATGGATAGTATGCGACTTGCGCGTCATCGAGACGTTGTCCGCGATCGTTTTACAAAAATACTTCAGGAGTGTCCTCGCGGAGTTCGTATGAATGAGGCGAACCGAGAGCAGTACAGCACGAAGAAGCACAGAATTTATCCGATGGATCCGTGGGCACCGGCGCCGACGATTACTACTCTGCCTGATGATGTTTTGCATTATTCGGAGCCGAGGATCCTCACGGTTCGGGAAAGTGCTCGGCTGCAGTCTTTCCCTGATTGGTTTTTGTTCCGAGGTAAATACACAACGGGGGGCGTTCTGCGAACGAAAGAATGCCCAAGGTATACTCAGGTTGGAAATGCTGTACCGCCGTTGTTAGCTAGAGCAATTGGACTCACTATCCGAGCTGTCCTTGATATTGCAAAAGAAGCTGTTGAGTCAAAGATTGGACAGGTAGATGGTGAGGAGGCCCATTTTGAGGAAATAGCCGTCGCATAAGAACGGCATCCACAGGGAGGAATCATGAACGATAAGCAGGGCATGCAGCCGCTGTTTCCCCGCGCACTATTGGATTGGGCTGGGAATCATGCTGGAGGTGTCAAGCGGCTCTTCGATAGCCACAGCGGGCGTCCAGCAAAGGACCTGCTAAGAACCAATTTGCTGAAGCGTCTGGAAGAGTGGGCAAATTCGTTATCTGTCCGTGAGCCAGCTTGTCCGAGAGTTGTCCTGCTCGTGGGGGGGCCTGGCAATGGCAAGACGGAGGCTATCGAATCTACGATTCGCTGGCTGGACGCTAGTCTGGAGTGCGATGGCCGCCTGGTCGATGAGTTGGCTCGATCTTTTCATCGGATCGGAGGCATCCCGAGGGTAGTCACGGCTGACGCTGGGATCTTGTCGCGGACACCTCGTGACCTCCGACTGAGCATCGTTCAGGATGCGACCGCAACGGTAGGTCATGAAGGCGTGTCTGCGGCTAACCTGCTCATCGAAGAGCTCGGTGTTCTCGTGGGCAGCAGCAGCTGCGATGTTTACCTTTGTTGTGTCAATCGCGGCGTTCTGGATGATGCGCTTATCCACGCGCTCGACAACAAACTGGACGGTCCCAGCAAAGTGCTGGAGGCCATCACGAGGGCCGTAAGCCTGGCGGCCGATGCGCCTTCATGCTGGCCACTTGCTGGCTTCCCTAGCGTCGCCGTCTGGCCTATGGATGCAGAGTCCTTGCTGGTGCCGCCAACTGACGAGCTGACTTCTCCTGCTGAAACCCTCATACGGCAAGCTACCGAGCCAAGCGCCTGGTCCGCCTACGGAGCCTGTGCGGCAGGCAAGAAATGCCCCTTTTGCTACAGCCAGTCATTGCTTTCGCGGCGGGGGCCACGCGACGCATTGTTGCAGGTGCTTAGATGGAACGAGTTGGGAAGCGGCAAGCGTTGGAGTTTCCGAGACCTCTTCTCCTTGATGTCCTACTTGCTTTCGGGGCATTTGCCAGCCCGTGACGAGCAGCATGGAGACCCGTGTGCATGGGCCGCAAAGCTAGTTGAGCTGGACGCCACCCTCGTGGGCGGCCGGCGTCCAGCCAAGCAGGCAATGACCGCCGTGTTCCAGCTTGCGACGACCAGCTATCAACATGCACTTTTCCACCGCTGGGACCGCGATGTTTCTCTGACTCTGCGCAAGGACATCAAGGAACTAGGCCTGGACGATGACAGCACGCTGATGGGCCTCCAGCATTTCTTGCACGATCGCCGCGCCCCGTATCTTCCAGCCACTATCGCGCCGCTGCTCGAGGGTCTTGTGGATCTCCTAGACCCAGCGCTTGCGAGCCCAGACAGCCAGGTCGCAGTCAGCGCGGAAACGACGATCATGCTGCGCGATGTTGACATCCGTTTCAGCAGGTCCATACACGAAGGGATCGAGTTCATCCGAAGGTACCAAGCGCTTTCGCCAATGGAACTTGATCTCCTTAAGAAGCTTGCGCAATCGGACGAGCGGCTTTCGCGGCCTGAGGTGCGGCGCAAGCGGCCGGCAGCCGCGAGCCGAGTCCAGCAACTGCTGCGTGACTTCGCAGGTCGCCTCGTGCGTCGCAGCATCTGCGTACGGTCCTCAGTTGTGCCAGATGCAAGCATCCTTGCGGCGTTTCAGAAGGTGGTCGAAGACGAGAAGCAGCATCGCCTCTACGAAGTTGCCGATCAGGTCGAGCGACTACTGAACAATGGGGCGGACTTCGAGGTGTCCCTGACGACGACTTTTGGACAACCGCTTCCCCCGGCACAGCGACAGGCCACGTTAGTCGTGCCTCGTCAGCATGTTGGGGTGCCGTCCCTCAGAAATCCAGGCCGGCCGCACTCGCCGATCTGTTTCCTTGAGGTCGGCAGCGGAGCGTCGGCGCAGTCGATAGCACTTACCTACGACCTGTTCAAAGCTGTCAAGGAACTGGAGCGCGGTTTGTCTCCGGCATCCTTGCCGAGGACCGTGGTTGCGCTCTTAGATACCACACGTGCGCGATTGGCCGGGCCAATAGTCCGCGACCCCGAGATTCTTCGGCGCTCCAAGATCCGGATCGGAGCGGACGGTACGGTGATCGCGAAATCCTGGGACGGATTTGTGTCCCGAAATGACAAGGCCCGCCAATGACCCTCGCGGACTTCAAGAACACCCCATGGCGGGCTTCCCATCGCAGCTATGAAAAGTCGGCGTTGGCGATCAGCCCAGCACCGGAGTACGCCAGCTCGGAAGTGCTTGTTTCCTCCTTGTACCGTACCGTCGGCTTCGCCGAACTAAAGGAAGGTGGCGTACCCCAGGCAGGGCGGGACCATGACAAGCGAGTTAAGAAGCTCCGCGACAAGCAAAACTTCCCCGAAGGTGCTTTGGTCACCGCGGACACCTGGAACACGGTGATCCATGGCGTCCTTGAGAGCCCAAAGCTTCCGAATCAGTCGTCGAAGAGGTTCCTTCAGGTGTCGCCGCTAGTGCCTGGCATGGCGGTGTTTTCTGGTTCCGCGCGCCTGAGTAGCAATTCGTGGCCGGCGGGGAGCTTGGTTAGGCGAATGGTCTGGCTGGGGGCGAAAGACAGCGCATCTGCGAAAGCTCTCTGGACCGACTTGTTTGAAGCGATGGGCGTCGGCGACGGCGACGATGTGTTCGCCCGCTGGCTCCAACAGGAAGCAGATGCGTGGACGACCCCGAAGCCGTCTTGGGACATTGCTCCCCTTCCTCCGGACGAGGCCGAAATCCTGGCACGAGTCGATTTCAGCGGTCTGCATTTTCCAGCGAGGCAGTTCACGAAGGACCTCAAGGCTGTTATCGCGGCGAAGGAGTCGATGACGCGGCGCCAATGGACCACGCTCCTTGAGGCCATCATCCGGTTGGGAGCAGTGGCGCACGTAGCATGGCTTTGCGATGTTCAGGCGCGGATGTGGCGGAACGTTCGGGATGCAATCAGCGAGCAGCCACCAGGCGATGAAACGCAGGCTCGCTCAATCTTCCCTGAGTCGCCGCAATACATGACGTACGGTGGCAAGGCCCTTATGGTGTTCAAGGATTTGGCCTCCGGCTACTTACAGGCGCGGCTTGGTATCAACGCGGTCCTGTGGTCACTGGTCGAGATCGGAGAGCCCTACTCAGCCCCTTTGTCAACAAGCAACGACATACAGGTCTTGTGCAGCCATTTGCGAAAGCACCGCAAGGCCCTGATCCGCGCAGACGTGTCGAGAAGCATCTCCGATGTCTTGGAGAACGAAGCTCGAACCCTGTTGTGCAAGAAGGGCATCGGCTCGAACCTGATGGAATTCGCCCGCTATTGCCTAGGTCAGCGACAAACCTCCAGCCCGTTGCTGCGAGGCTACGACCAAGGCTACGTACTGCGCAAGAAGGGCAGCAGTCCCTCAAGTCCTTGGGTGGTCTCCCTAGGTCCTGCTTCGGTACTGGCGCTGACGCATTGCGCGCTCGCCGGCATGGGCGGGCCGAGGTCGATTCAGCGACTGGTCAAGCACCTCGCGTCCTATGGTGTTGCGGTGGACCGCAATGACATCGCCGGAAGCGACTTGGGCCATCAACTGCGGATGCTTGGTCTTGTGCTGGACAGCCCGGACGCTGAGAGCGGGATGCTGCTGTTGCCGCCGTTCCCGGCAAGCACCCCGGCAACTAACGAAGCTAGTCAACAATGAAGAACTTGTCCGAAACGCTTGCCGAGTTCATCCGCAGCAAGGTAGCCGATGCGACGTCCGGGCGTGGAGGCGCGCGGCTGGAATCAAGGTTCATATTCCATGGGCCGCCGTTGGCGCTGTTGCGGCCTGTCTATGAATCCCTAGTGTCCCAGGGCGGAATACGCGTTCGGAATGCCGACGGAGTTTCCATGATCTTGCCTGTGCTGCTGCAGGCATCGTCGAGCACGGAACGGGTCCAGAATCCAGAGGGAGGTCACTCAGGGGTTTGCGATGAGAACCACTTGCTGCACCTGCGCAATGACCCGCACAACCCGAGCTTCGTTGCTTTGGTGCCGCCGGGCCAGCATCACAACAAGTCGGTGGCCTCGACGACAGACGAGTTTGGCGTAGGGCTGCAGAACAACAGCAGTCACGCGCCCTTCGACGACTGGTGGGGGGACGAGTTCATCCAGTACTTGGTCGGCAAGGCCTTGGCTGGCATCGGGCTTGACGACGAGGCGGTCAAGGAAGCTCGCGAAATCACGAAGCAATCCCTCGAGGCCGTCGATGACGTGCAAGGCAGCGACGGTACGCGGAACGCGGCATGGTTGCTCTTGTCCCGCCTGTTCTCGATTCCGACATCGGGGCTAAGCCTGAGGCCATGGCAGGCGGTCGCGCTTGCGTGTGGCATGCCGTCAAGCATTTCAGTTCTTTCGGCGAAAGGCTTGCACGATGTCCTTGTTCAACTGGCAGCCGCGCTGGCGGACGGATTCGGGACGGCTATTGCGCAGCTTGTGCAAGCAGCGCCTCGCGAGGTCGGCGTCGCCTTGGAGCAGTTCCTGGCGCATCTCCGTGACCGATGCAACGTGCCAACGGCATTTGAGCGTGCGACGCCTGCGTTTTACTTGCCGGGCGCTGGCGCGCAGGTAGAAGCTCCACCGTCCTGGTGGGAGACGCTTACTGCTGAGAGGTGGCTCGAGCTAATTGCGGAAGAGCCCGTGGAGGTCGGAGACCTCCATATCGAGTGCTCGAATCCCATTTTCCCAGTCGGACGAGGGATGCCCGCGATTGTCAGCAGGGAAGCCGTGCTGTCAGTGTCCGCTGGTGCCGCAGCAACATTCACCCTCGTCGGCGTTGTCCTGGAGCGCAATTCGGGAAGCGTGCGCAACAAGCAAGTCGTCGAACTCGTGCCCAACCCAGATGGCACGTTTGGCCATTCTGATGAGGACCCTCCCGCTCACAAGGCGCCAATCGTCTACAAGGCGACAGCCCAGGATTTCAAGGCGGCCTCCGTCAAGGTCATATCGCTTGAACATTGGACGCCGGGCATCCTTGTTTGCTGCCGTGTTGCAAGTAAGCTGTCGCCGCCCAAAAAACCGGCGCGCAGGGCGACCAACGGGCCGGAACTCGAGACAACAATGCTCTTGCCTGGCTCGGGGCGGTATGAGCTGGTGGTGTTTGTCTCGCCCGATATCGCTATCGACGGTGTGACCGGCATAGCTGATGACGCAACGGAGGTCGATGAAGGCTTGGTCGACCTGAATGCCGTTCTGGTCAAGGACGGTGAGTACCAAGTCGAGATCGAGGCGGATGCCAAGTACCAGGTGGACATACGTTACCGTCGGGTCAGCCAAGGTGTTACCGAGACCTGCCGCGTCTACGTGACTTGCTCTGAAACTACAGAGGAAGGATGTCGCAGCGAGTTCGAAAGGCTCATCAAGCTAAACCGAAAGCACCTCGAGCGGTTCGACGCCAAGTCAGTAGTGCAGGTGGATAGGCACGCCCGCATATCCAGCCTGCAGTCGTGGCTTCTCGATGAGAACAACGTTTCCCGATCCTTCCGCCCTCTGGTTGTCGCGGACGATTACGCAGAGGCCTGGGCGCCGCCTGACTGGGGCCGGCAAGATGGGCCAGTCCTGTCGAAGGGCAAGTTCCTCCATGACCCACGTCCAGATCCGACCTTGTTCGTCCCACCGCGGAACTTCATTGAGTCGAGGCAGCAGATCGCCCGGCGGATACGGGAGACGGATGATCAATCCGGTCTGGTCGAATCGGCAAGGCTAGGAGCATGGCTCGCGCGTGATCCGGAGTTCAAGCAGGTGGTCGAGGCCTATCTGGACTCATACGCGGTGTGGCTTGCAACGGAGCCGGACGTCGCATGTTGGGTTGATGTGGTGGCTGTCGCGTCAATCGAGCCTGACGGCCGGACGCTTGCCCGCGTCCCGGACGCGATACTCCTCTCGCCGCTTCATCCCTTGCGCTTCGCCTGGCATTGCGTTGCGCAAAAGGTCTTGCATGAGGCGGCAGAGGGCAGCGCCTCCATGCCTTGTCCAGCAGCCAGCGTCCTCGATCCGGATTGCGTCCCTGACTTGCTGACGCTATCGCTGCAAGCGCCTGGCGGGCTCGATCAGGAGGACTTTGTCTCGGTCGAGTGCAGTTCCGACTACTGGTCGGTGTTGTGGAACGGTGCCCGTCTACGGCAACTCGCTGATAGGTGCCGCAAGCCTCCGTTTGACGATGTTTTTGGCATCACGGTTGGTGGCATTTCCAGCGGATTCAGTTCCGCCCAGGTGGCGCGCGCGTTGGAGGATGTCTCAGACCTGTTGGCTGCCAAGCCTGTCGTCAACTTGATCGTTTCTAGCGCAGGTGGAACAACGGACGCCTGCAACGAGGGACTCATGGCCTGGTGCGCCAAGAGGTTCGGGAACGGAGGTACCGGCAAAGTCGGCGTGGGGCGGCGGATGCTGGATGTCTTCGACGTGCGTCCGGCGAGTTCCATGCCGGATGAAGCAACCATCTCGAATCTCGCCGAGGACACGAAGGGATTGGTGCGCTGGTTCAACAGGCAGCCGGCCGACTCAAAGCCGGATCTTGGAATAATCGCGCAGCTCGATTCAGCCGAGCCTGCGACCACGAGTGTCGGTATGCGTTCGCCTCTTGGTTCAGGTGGACTCATCCGGCACCGTGTTCGCCGCCAACTTCCAGGCTCGTTCCTCAGCGAATCCCGGCAGGGAAGGGCGATGCCACCTAGCGGCGATGTACTCATGGATAAGGTTGCGGCCTGCATGTTGGCCATCGAGTCTCGACACGATGGCCGTATTGGTCTTCGGTTCGCTCCCAATGTCCATGCCGTGAAAGGGATGCTTGAAGAGAAAGCGGCCGACTTTGTCGCTGTGTCTTCGTCGGCGATTGATCCGGCCTGTTTCCTTGCGGGTTGGATCGACGGTGCTTATCTATGGGACTACGACTTACCAGCCTATTCAAGCCGGGCAGGGGATACGAGTGGCTACTACTTGCTTTCAAGGGTCAAGGATGCCGACCGCGATGGGCTGACGCGTGTCTTGGCGGCCCTCCCTGGTTGCTCTGAACTAAGCAATGAAGCCGTCGAGCAGATCCTGCTCGAGGTTGCGCGTCGAGGTATCCCGACCGTGCGTGGCCTGTCTGGGGACAACACCGGGTCGACAGGTGACCTTGGCTTGTTCGTGGCGGTCAGATTGCTCCAAGACCAATTCCGAACCGCAGGCAATTTGTCAAGCATCTTGCCCGTTGTCGCCGGGACTCCGGGTAACGCCACGATAGCGATCATCGTCCCTGTCGACCCGTTCCGGGGCTATCTGGCCGACATGGCGAAGTCCTTCGGAAAGGATGCATCGCTTTCGCGCCCTGACCTTCTAGTCATCGGCATTCGGGTCGATGCGGGGGAGGTCAAGATCCGGCTTACCCCTGTGGAGGTCAAGTGCCGGCAGGGCGGTGAGTTGAGTAAGGCTGAGGCCGTTGAAGCACTAGCACAAGCACGAGCGCTCTCTTCGCTCATCGAAGGTATCGCGGGGCGAGCGAAGCAGTCGGCTGCGTGGCGGGTCGCCTACCAACACCTGCTGCTCTCTATGATTGGGTTCGGGCTCCGCGTCTATAGCCAGCACAGCGTCGTTGGTGACCAGGCAGCACGATGGGCCGAGTATCACGAGAGCATCGCATCGGCGATCCTAGGGCCTGAGCCATCAATTGCCGTCGATGCTGCAGGACGGCTGATCGTCATTGACGGCTCAGGAAAAAGTGACTCGCATGACTGGGACGGCGATGGCCTGCCCGATTCTGTCGTGGTCGCGGCGAAGGACGCCGGCCGCATCGTGGCCGGTGATGCCCAGGCCTTCTACGACTCGGTATGCGCGAAAGTCCGAGATTGGCGGCTGTTGCCCGCCGTCGCTGACGTGCTTCCTTTTGCTGCCGCGCCATCGGAAAGACTAGTTCAGGTAGAGCAGGACGGTGGCACCGACTGCACCCCGGCCGCAGTCGCTATCGAGTGTCCACCGGCTTTGGCCGATGTTGACCTACCGGGGACTGACCTAGATTCAAGCGATGCAACTCCTCTCCTCGATGACGAAGTGACGCCAGCATCTGGCGGCATCAAGTTGTCGGTTGGGCGGTCGGTAGACGGATTCGAGCCGAGGGCAGTAGCTCTGAATGTCTCCGATACTCGCCTGAACCAGTTGAACCTTGGTGTCGTCGGGGATCTCGGGACCGGTAAGACCCAATTGCTGAAGTCGTTGATTTATCAGATCGCCAAGTCTGCCGAGCAAAACCGGGGAATCAGGCCAAGGTTCTTGATATTCGACTACAAAAGGGATTACAGCAGCCCGGACTTCGTCGCGGCGACCGGGGCAAGGGTGGTTAGGCCGACGCACCTGCCCCTGAACTTGTTCGACACGTCTGCGATGGGAGAGTCGGCGGCACCTTGGCTCGACCGGTTCCGATTCTTTGCCGATGTGCTTGATAAGGTGTACAGCGGCATCGGCCCAGTGCAGCGGGACAAGCTAAAGGGTGCAGTGCGTAGTGCCTACGAATCAGCCTCCGCGCAAGGGCGGGCGCCGACTCTCTACGACATCCACGCTGAATACAGGGAACTGCTCGCGGGCAAGTCGGACACACCAATGGCCATCATCGACGATCTGGTGGACATGGAGGTCTTCGCCCGCGACCCTAAGGACACACTGCCATTCGACAAGTTCCTTGATGGTGTCGTGGTTGTGTCCCTTGACGCACTCGGCCAAGACGATCGCAGCAAGAACATGTTGGTCGCGGTGATGTTGAACATGTTCTACGAGAACATGTTGAAGACGCCTAAGCGGCCGTTCCTTGGCACCGATCCGCAGCTCCGGGTCGTCGACTCGTACTTGCTAGTCGACGAGGCTGACAACATCATGCGCTATGAATTCGATGTCCTGCGAAAGCTCTTGCTGCAGGGGCGCGAGTTCGGCGTCGGAGTGATTCTTGCATCCCAGTACCTCCGGCATTTCAAGGTGGGCGCAACCGACTATCGCGAGCCATTGTTGACCTGGTGCATCCACAAGGTTCCAAACGTGTCTGCTAGTGAACTCGCTGCACTCGGGCTTACTGCTGAGCTTGGTGAGCTTGCTGAGCGCATCAAGTCACTTCCAAACCACCATTGCCTGTTCAAGACCTTTGACACACCGGGTGAAGTGCTGCGTGGCCTGCCTTTCTACGAGTTGCTTGGAAGCAGTTAGCTCAATCGGTCGGAAACTAGGATGTGTAAGCGCCGTCTGGTGCGAACTGCTGACCTGTTCCCCTCCTGTCGTACCAAGCAAAAGTGGCAGCGGTTCGCTTTTAGGAGAGTTGCGAACAAGTGGAATAGCAAAGTCATCGAGGAACAGATCATTGGGTTCCTTAAGTAGGCTGTAGATTTGAGTGGGCAAGTTGTTTCTGCACAGTCAGGTCATGGGTGGCAAAGTGGAAGTGAGTTCGGTTTAGGCACCTGACCCACTGAACATCCAGCTGGCAGCCAGCTCCGGAGATGGGGCCTCATCAAAGTCCCGATAGAGCAGCAGAGAAAAGCGGCGTGTCAGCAAGTTGAACTTGATGACATTGGGGGGCTTGCCCTCCAAGCTCAGTGCCGGAAGCGCGGACTTCAGGTTCGGCGCTGCTGCCTGGGTGGCCTCGCATTCAGCCAGCGCGCTGAGGTGCACATAGAGTTCGTCGAAAACTCTCTTGCCCACCATGGTGCCGCGCCAATCAGCGGCCTTGGAATTGGCTCAGCGGGCCGGATACATCGCTACGCCGCCGCGTTTCGGGTCGTTCATCCACCACGCGTGCGGAACAGAGCTGGGCCAGAAGGGCCACCACTTGTTCGGCAGAAAGCGGGGCTTGCAAGGTCACCTGGGCGCGCCTTCCAGCTTCGGACAGCCCGGTTGCCTCAAGTTTGCGAAACACGCCCGGCGAAGCGGAACTAGCGGACAGTCGATGCAAGATGCCCAGCGCTGACCCCAGGCGGCAAAAGCTTCGAAACTGCGCGCTGCGGATGCACGCCTGAATCGCCCCGGACTTCGAGGAGACTCAACACTCTGAGAGGATTGAGCAATGAGCAAGTCGAACAAGTTCTCGCCCGAGGTGCGTGAGCGTGCCGTGAGGATGGTGCAGGAGCACCG
>JAIXSD010000755.1 GCA_027484885.1 Rubrivivax sp. | reverse complement strand
TAGTCGAGCGCGCTCTTCTTGACCGGATGATCGGCCGGCAGCTGGCTGGCCACCAGCACGCCGCCGCTGGGCAGGAAGGTGCCTTCCACATCCTTGCCGCCCACGCGCAGGAAGTCGTTGTTGGCCACGCCGTGGGTCTGGTAGTACTTGCCGGCATAGCCGCGCTCACGCAGCGACTTCTGCGGCAGCACGGCCGGCGTGCCCGAGCCCGCAATCAGCACTGCATCGGGCTTGGCCGCCACCAGCTTGAGCACCTGGCCGGTGACCGAGGTGTCCGTGCGGTTGTAGCGTTCGGACGCGACCAGCTTCAAGCCCTTGAGCTCGGCGATCTTGCTGAATTCCTGGAACCAGCCCTCGCCGTAGGCATCGGCAAAGCCGATGAAGCCCACCGTCTTCACGCCTGCTGCCGACATGTGCTGGGCGATGGCCAGGGCCATCATGATGTCGTTCTGCGGGGTCTTGAAAACCCAGCGCTTCTTGGCGTCCACCGGGTCGACGATGCGGTTGGAGGCGGCCATGGAAATCATGGGCGTGGCGCCCTCCACCACGGCGTCGATCATGGCCAAGGAGTTGGGGCTGGTGGTCGAGCCGATCACCACATCGACCTTGTGCTCGGTGATCAGCTTGCGCGTGTTGGCCACGGCGGAGGTGGTGTCCGAGGCATCGTCGAGCACGATGTAGTTGACCTTTTGGCCCGCGATGCTGGTGGGCATCAGGCTCAGGGTGTTCTTCTCCGGGATGCCCAGGGAAGCGGCCGGCCCGGTGGCGGATACGGTGACGCCGACATTGATGTCGGCCAGGGCCTGGGCGCAGAGCAGCAGGCCTGCGGCGAGGCTCAGCCAGCTCTTGCGGTGCGAGGACGATGGGTGCTTCAGCGAAGTGGCGTTCATGCTCGTTCTGTCTCCTGTGGGGTATCGATGAGTCAAGGCCTGCACAAGCAAGCCAGCCATGGTCTGCCGCCAAGCCTTCATCAAGCTTGCAGCGCCTGCGCCCCGGGCCCGGCTTGCACCGCGCCCAGTCCGCCAAAGAACAGATCGGCCACCATGGGGGCCACCGCTTCATAGGTCAGCTCGCCATCGGGCTTGAGCCAGGTGAAGGTCCAGTTGATCATGCCAAAGAGCAGCATGGTCAGCGGCTTGTGCAGCTTGGCCGCCTGCAGCTCGGGCCGCACGGCCGCCACGCTGTCGGCGAAGGCCACCACCACCCGGCGCTCGATCGCGGTCAGGCGCAGGCGGTCGGCTTCGTCCAGAAACTTCACGTCTTCCGTCAGCACCCGGTGCTCGTTCTGCGCCTCGCCATAGGCCTGCACAAAACGGGCGATCAGGGCGCGCAGCCGCACCTCGGGGGCCAGGTCTTGCGCCAGCACCTCTTGCACCAAGGCCTCCAGGTCCTGCACATGGCTTTCGCAGATCTGCACCAGCAGCTCGTGCTTGTCGCGCACATAGTGGTAGAGCGTGGGCTTGCTCACCGCACAGGCCTCGGCCACGGCATTCATCGAGGTGCCCGGGTAGCCCTGGTGGGCGAACAAACGCGCGGCCTCGCGCAGGATTTGCTCGCGCTGGTTCTCGAAACCGGGCGCGCGTCCGCGAGCCATCAGCAGGCCTCCATCGCTGAACGGGGTCGCAACATCCGCTCAACGTTCATCAAAAGAAATCACCACGCGCGGCGTCAGCGCATGGGCCTGGCAACTGAGGATGAAACCGGCGGCGACTTCATGCTTGTCGAGCGCGAAGTTCTTGTCCATGCGCACCTCGCCTTCCAGCAGCTTGCAGCGGCAGGTCGAGCAGACACCGCTCTTGCAGGAAAACGGCACATCCATGCCCGCGCGCGCGGCGGCGTCGAGCAGGCTGGCATCGCTCTTGGCGAATTCGATCTCGCGGCTGATGCCGTCGCGAATCACCGTCACGCGGGCGCTGTCGGCGTCGCCGGCCAGGCTTTGGTGGGGCGCCGGCTGGCCGGCCTGCATCTCGGGCGTGCCGAAGCGCTCGACATGGATGCGCGACTCGTCCACTCCCGAGGCGCGCAGCGTGGCCTCGGCCGCCTCGTTCATCTCAAAAGGCCCGCAGATGTAGGCCTGGTCGATGCTGGACGGCGGCAGCACCGTGGCCAGGAAGACCGCCAGCTTGCCGGCATCGATGCGCCCAGCCTGCAGTGGCGCATCGACCTGCTCACGCGAAAACACCGGGTGCAGGGAGAGCCGCGTCATGTAGCGGTTCTTCAAGTCCTCGATCTCTTCCTTGAACATGGTAGAGGCCTGGGCCCGGTTGCCGTAGATCAGGGTGAAGCGGGCCTCGGGATCACGGGCCAGCACCGTCTTCATGATGGACAGGATGGGCGTGATGCCCGATCCGGCGGCGATGCCGACATGGTGCTCGCCGCGGCCGGCCAGGGCTTGGGCACCAAAGCGCCCCTGCGGCGGATAGCTCTCGATCACCGCGCCGGCCTGCAGCTCGCCATGCACCCAGCTTGAGAAGGCGCCGCCCTCGACCCGGCGCACGCCCACGCGCAGCTCGCCGTCGTCGGCGCCCGAGCAGATGGAATAGGAGCGGCGCAGGTCCTGGCCCTTCACCTCATGGCGCAGGGTCAGGTATTGCCCGGGCACGAACTGGAAATCGGCTTGCAGGCTGGCCGGCACCTCGAAGCTGAGGATCACGGCGTCGTTAGTGTCCGGGGTCACCGCACGAACTTTGAGGGGATGAAAATGCAGACTCATCGCGGGGATCCGTCTTCTTTGAATTCAGATGGGTTTGAAATGCTCAAACGGCTCGCGGCAGCTCAAGCAGCGGTACAGGGCCTTGCAGGCGGTGGAGCCAAAGGCGGACAGCTTCTCGGTCTGCAGGCTGCCACAGCGCGGGCAGGCCAGCTGGCTCAGCGAGGCGCGGTGCACCAGGCGTATCGGCTGCTCAGCACCGGCCGCAACCGGCCCTGGGGGCGCAATGCCGTAGGCGCGCAGCTTCTCGCGGCCTTCGGCCGTGATCCAGTCGGTGGTCCAGGCCGGCGCGCGTTGCAGGGTCACCTGAACCGCGCCAAAGGCGGACAAAGCCGAGCGCACATCGTCCTGGATCAGCTCGGTCGCCGGGCAGCCGCTGTAGGTCGGCGTCAGCACCACCTCCAGGCCGTCCACCCCGTCCTCACGCAGGCGCAGATCGCGCACGATGCCGAGCTCGCAGAGCGAGATCACCGGCACCTCGGGATCAGGGATCTGGCGCAGCACCTCCCAGGCGGCGTCGAGCCGACCGCAGGCGCTGCTCGCAGGCTGACTCATTACCACTTGCCCCCAGGGTAGGCGCGCTGCAGATACTGCATCTCCGCCAGCAGACGGCCCATATGCTCGCTGTGCACGCCGCGGCGTCCGGCGGAGATGTAGGCGCTGGGCTTGGGATGGGCCAGGGTGGCGTCGGCCAGCACCTCGTCCATCTGCGCCTGCCAGTCGGCACGCAGCTCCGACCAGGCCGGGCCCAGGCCCAGGGCCACGGCCGCGGCGTCCACCGCATCGGCCTCAAAGAGCTCGTTGAACAAGGGCCAGAGCTGGGCCAGAGCTTCGCGCATGCGGGCGGCGGATTCCTCCGTGCCATCGCCCAGGCGCACCACCCAGTCGGCGGCATGCTGCTGGTG